>NZ_JAQDGZ010000012.1:0-84134 GCF_027663865.1 Coprococcus sp. AF99-45 | reverse complement strand
GACTTATTTCACAGCCCCTTTCTAACGCATAAAGTTATAGAGAAAATACCATCATAAATGAGGAGAAACAAAAAACAATTAAATATGAAAATGTACAAAAATGTTGAAAAATAAAGGCTTATCGCCTTGAATCCGTTGGCACGAAAGGAGATAAAAAATGGTCAAAATACTATTTATATGTCACGGCAACATTTAAAGTATGGCGAGAAAGACTAGATTTTGTAGGATTTTCTAGATAGAAACAAATAATTTACACCTTATTTATACCTTTGGAAGACCGAATCGGAATAATTAAAAAAGTTGTCATAATTCAGCTGGTCAAAAAATAATATTACACTCAAAATCAATTAAAAAATCAATCGTAAAAAAATACGATTGATTTTTTGCGCATTTTTGCATATAATATAATCATTATGGTTGGAAAGGGAACGATTACTATGCGTGAAACAAGAATATTAGAATTCAAGGAAACGATTACGAATACTTTTTTGAAAACAGTTAGTGCCTTTTCGAATTACAATGGTGGAACAATTCTTTTTGGGGTTGATGATAATGGAAATGTGAAAGGATTGCCAGATGTAAAACAGGCCTGTCTGGATATCGAAAATAAAATCAATGACAGTATATTACCTCAACCAAACTATACACTTGAAATACAGAACAATGACCAGACGATAAAACTTACTGTAAAAAGTGGTCTTCAAAAACCGTATTTATATAAATCAAAAGCATACAAACGAAATGATACAGCAACGATAGAGGTAGATACATTGGAATTTTCAAGGCTTGTATTAGATGGAAAAAATATTAGCTTCGAAGAATTACCTTGTAAAGATCAGGAGCTATCTTTTGAAATTTTACAGTGTAAACTGAAAGAAAATATTTACATTGAAACTTTCAATCAAGATACTTTAAAGACATTGAACCTGTATGACAATATAAATGGTTATAATAATGCAGCGGGACTTTTGGCAGATAAAAATCATTTTTCAGGAATTGATATTGTTAAGTTCGGTGAGAATATCAGTATTATTCAAAAAAGAGTAACGTTTGAACATATATCGGTTTTAGAAATATATGAAAAAGCACTTGCTGTATTTAGAGATTATTACCAATATGAAGTAATACAGGGGGCTGACAGAAAGATGGTAGAGAAAATACCGGAAGCAGCTTTCAGAGAAGCAATTGCAAATGCTTTGATTCATAGGGTATGGGATATTAATTCATACACCAGAGTTTCTATGTTTGATGATAGAATAGAAGTAGTGTCTCCTGGTGGATTGCCGGCTGGAATAACGGCAGAAGAATATTTATCAGGTAAACTATCTATTTTAAGAAATAGAAATCTTGCAAATGTATTTTACAGACTGGGATTGGTAGAGATATTTGGAACAGGAATTACACGAATCAAACAACTGTATGCAGAGAGTTTGATAAAACCAGAATTTGAAGTGTCAGAAAATGCTATAAAAATTGTATTACCGATATTTGAAACGAATGTCAATTTAACCGAAGACGAAAAAGTGATTTACAAATTTTTAAGTAAGACAATGCTGAAACCAATAAGTGAAATTGCACCATATGTCCCATTTGGCAAATCAAAAACAACACAATTACTGAAAGCTATGGAGAAAAAGGGTGTGATTGCAGTTGAAGGAAAAGGCAGAGGAACAAAATATATCATTAAGTGATTGAGAACATAGAGGGTTCAAATTACACAATCTTTCAATAACACAAGGAGAAAATCATATGATAAAAGTGCTTTTCATCTGCCACGGCAATATCTGCCGCTCCACCATGGCAGAATACGTTATGAAACATTTAGTTAAACAATCCGGCATAGAGTCCGATTTCTTCATCGATTCCGCCGGTACAAGCAATGAAGAACATGGAAACCCAGTTCACCGCGGCACACAAAAGAAGCTCCGCAAGGAAGGAATCCCGTGTGGCAATCACCGTGCACGCAAGATGTGTAGAGAAGAATATGCCGCATTCGACTACATCATCTGCATGGAGCGATACAATATACAGAACATTATGAGAATCATCGGAAATGACCCGGAGCACAAGGTACAGAGACTTCTGGATTACACAAATCGTCCGAGAGACATTGCAGATCCATGGTATACAGGAAATTTTGATGAGACATTTGATGATGTGATGGAAGGTTGCCAGGCGTTTCTTAGCTATCTGATGGAGCATCTGCAATAAATTTTCAGATGGGAAACCCAAAGGAGAATGGAAAATAAAAAAGAGAAGTAATCTGAGTTTAGAAAAGGATTTTCTTTAAAGCACAAGCTTTATAGCAGGAGGAATCCATTTCATACCGGATCACTTCTCTTTTATTTTAGATCTTTTATGATTGCACAAATTGAGATTCTGCTATTCGGAAAAACGTTGTATTATTGAGAAGCCACAAACGTATCAATCAAAAATCCGCAATCTTATCTTTCCCATCTTCCACTGGCCCCACAAGGAAGTACCAGACCATTTGAAGATACTGGAAGTCCAATCTCCTGTGAATCCACATGCCCACCGTATTTCTTAAGCTCAGTCGCGATCATATAAGTCAGTACTGCTGGGGCAAGTCCTGTCGTATAAGAATTGATCAGGAAGAACAGTGGATCATCGGATAAAATCTTCGTACAGAGTTTTACCAGTGGATGAATTGCGTCTTCAATCTTCCAGATCTCGCCCTTTGGTCCACGACCGTAGGAAGGTGGATCCATGATGATTGCATCGTAATGATTACCGCGGCGGATTTCGCGCTCTACGAATTTGACACAGTCATCAACCAGCCAGCGGATCGGTGCATCGCCGAGTCCGGAAGAAACAGCATTTTCTTTTGCCCATGTAACCATTCCCTTGGAAGCGTCTACATGAGTTACGTGTGCGCCGGCAGCAGCTGCTGCAAGTGTTGCACCACCGGTATAGGCGAATAAGTTCAGTACTTTTACCGGGCGCCCGGCATTGCGAATCTTTTCAGAGAACCAGTCCCAGTTGGTTGCCTGTTCCGGGAAAAGTCCGGTATGTTTAAAATTAAACGGTTTTAAGTTAAAGGTAAGATTCTTATAACTGATTTGCCACTGTTCCGGGAGATCGAAGAATTCCCATTCACCGCCGCCTTTTTTACTGCGGTGATAGTGTGCGTTCGGATGTTTCCAGCGTTTGTCTGTGCGAGGTGTATCCCAGATCACCTGCGGATCCGGACGAACCAGGATGTACTGCCCCCAGCGTTCCAGCTTTTCTCCGTCTGAGGAGTCAATTACTTCATAATCTTTCCAACCATCTGCTAACCACATATATTATTAAATCCTTTCTGAAGTGCTTTTTGATAAATTTCCAGTTTTCTATAGTCTTGTTCAATGCATATTTATAGACATACTGTTTTACTTTTCTATTTTATTATAGAAGAAAGGATACTGCAAGAAGCGAATGTAAAATATCGCAATAATATACAAAAAGCTATCGCGATAACAATTGGTTTTTGGTAAAAATAACGGGACTATCTGTTTACATAAGGGACGAAGGGTGATAGAATGTATCTATAAGTGAAATGATTCACGTAAAAGAAAGGTGGAAATGAATATTATGGTAACAGTTAATGCAATGGGAGACAACTGCCCGATTCCGGTAATCAAAACAAAAAAAGCAATGCAGGCTCTTACAGGACCGGAGACAATTGAAGTATTAGTAGATAATGAGATTGCTGTACAGAATGTTACAAAGCTGGCAAAAGAACAGGGCGGAGAAGTAAGCTCTGAAAAGCTTGGAGAAAAAGAATACAAAGTAACGATCAAGATGCAGGGAGTACCGGCAGTAGATGCAGAAGTTGTATGTACACCGGATCAGAAGGGAGACCTTATCGTAGTGGTATCTTCTGACCGCATGGGAACAGGTAATGATGAACTTGGTAAAGTCCTGATTAAGGGATTTATTTATGCAGTTACACAGCTTGATACACTTCCGAAGAAGATGCTTTTCTACAATGGAGGAGCTACTCTTACAACAGAAGGATCAGATTCCATTGAAGATCTGAAGTCTCTGGAGGCACAGGGAGTAGAGATTCTTACATGTGGTACATGTCTTGACTACTATCATTTAAAAGACAAACTTGTTGTTGGTGGTGTAACCAATATGTACAGTATTGTTGAATCTATGGCTGAAGCAGGAAAGATCATCAGACCATAGTTTGAGAACTATATAACAAAGAAGTTCGTATAACGGACAGAGAATATTTAAGAAAAGTTGAGAAATTAAGTATGAATAAAGATATCAGAGAGACACAGTGTATAAGGACATCATGTTGAGGCGTCAAAGCAGGTCGAAGGACCCTTGTTCAGGCTCTGGACAAGTTGTTAAAAACTGAAGATGGTAACCTCCTGGATAAAAAGAATTTGTTTGTTCGGGCAGATGCACTTTGCTCTCTGGTATTTGATATCGGATGGTAGAAGATAGATGTGGCTGCGCAATTTGATCAAAGGAAATAACGGAATCCGGTGAGGGTGTATTTATACGAATTTGATCGAATAGAAAGAGGGAATAATTATGAACTTAAGGCAGCTGGAAGCATTTATTAAAGTATCCGATTCAAAGAGCTTTTCAAAAGCAGCACAGGAACTGTATCTGACACAGCCAACAGTAAGTGCGCATATACAGACACTTGAAAAAGAACTGAAAGTGAGATTGTTTGTGCGTAATACCAAGACTGTCAAATTATCTGAGGACGGAAAGACACTTTATCAGTATGCACGTCAGATGATCGAACTGGAACAGGAAATCCAGTCAATGTTTTCAAAAGCAGCAGAGCAGAAAGAAAGATGTATTACGATCGCAACCTCTACGATACCGGCGCAGTATATTCTGCCGGATATTCTGGTGAAATTCCGAGAGAGATTTCCGGAAGAACAGTTCAGAATCGTGGAAAGTGACAGCAGTACTGTCATTGAACAGGTAGCATCGCATCTGGTTGATATTGGATTTTCCGGTACAGTAATCGAAAAAGCAAATTGTAAATACATACCGTTTTACCAGGATGATCTGGTTGTTATTATGCCGAATACGAAAGAATATCAGAAAATCGTAAAAGAACAGAAGGATTTAAAATGGCTGGAAGGAGAACCTCTGATTATGCGTGAGGAGGGATCCGGTACCAGAAAAGAAGCAGAGAAGCAATTAAAAAAGATGGGAATCTCTTTGGATGATCTGAATATTGTTGCGACAATTGAGAATCCGGAAGCGATCAAGAGATCTGTCAAAAGTGGTCTTGGCATTACAATTATTTCAAGACTTGCGGCCGCAGATGAGATCCAGGCAGGAGAAGTTCTGGAATTCCCGTTTTCACAGGATGGCAGCGGTCGAAACCTGAATCTTGTATATAATAAGAACTACAAACTTCCGGCAGCGGCTGAACATGTGAGAGAATTGATTATAGAAAAGTATGAATTGAAGAAGCAGTCTTTACAATAGAAAGTATGAATGATAGAATTTATCTATGTACGCATTTTTTGCGGCAGGTAACATGTTAAATGCAAAGTATAAGTTGGGGATAAACAATGAATAAAGAAAAAGTAAGACTGACACAGTATGCAAAAACTTCCGGGTGAGCCGCTAAAGTAGGTCCGGAGACCCTTGCCCAGGTTCTGGGTAAGTTACCGAAATTTGAAGATGAAAATTTGATCGTCGGAATCGAGACATCAGATGATGCTGCGATTTATAAGGTTACAGATGATATTGCGATGATCCAGACCGTGGATTTTTTTACGCCGATCGTGGATGATCCGTATATGTTTGGCCAGATTGCAGCAGCAAACTCGCTCAGTGATGTTTACGCAATGGGAGGAGAGCCGAAGGTAGCACTTAATATCGTAGGATTTCCGAATTGTCTTGATCCACAGATCTTAGGAGATATTCTTGCCGGTGGAGCCGATAAGGTAAAAGAGGCAGGAGCTGTTCTGGTTGGTGGACATACAGTACAGGATGATGAGCCGAAGTACGGACTTTGTGTGTCCGGATTTGTACATCCAAAGAAGATTTTTAAGAATTACGGATGTAAACCGGGGGATGTGCTGATCCTTACCAAACAGGTCGGAACAGGAATTGTTAATACAGCAATCAAAGGAGAAATGGCATCTGCAGCCGCAATCAGGGAAGCTGAGATTGTCATGTCTTCTTTAAATAAAAAAGCAAAAGAAGTTGTGGAGCATTTCCCTGTAAATGCATGTACAGATATTACAGGATTTGGTCTTTTAGGTCACTGCGTTGAAATGGCAGAGGCAAGTAATGTGACATTTGAACTGAATGTTCACGATATTGCATATCTTGATGAAGCAATCAGCTATGCAAAAATGGGCCTTGTTCCGGCGGGGGCTTACAAGAACAAGGGATATTCTTATCAGAAAGTAGATTTCAGAAATGTAGAAGATCATTTTATCGATCTGTTATATGATCCGCAGACATCAGGTGGACTGCTCATCAGCGTGGAAGCGCAGTATGCGGAAGCCGTGATGGAAGCATTCGAGAAGAAGAGACTGGATACCAAGGTATCCCTGATCGGAACCGTAACAGAAAAGAGCGATAAACTGATTCGTCTGCACTAGGAATTCAAAGAGGTAGAGGAGAAAATGAATAAAAATTTATTATTTCGCAGTATTCCGAAAGTAGATATTCTGCTTGAAGAACAGGAGATACAGGATTTGATTGATGCATATGGACGTGAACTTGTGATGGATGTGATCCGTGAAGAGATGGATGCGCTCAGAACATTTATCGGAAAGTGCGAGGAAGAAGAGAAAGCGAAAGCGCAGATCGGGATGCTTACGCAGAATATAAAACGGCATGCCGGAAAGCTGCATGAGCCGAATATGAAAATGGTGATCAACGGAACAGGAACAGTTCTCCACACCAATCTCGGCCGTGCACCGATCAGTAAGGAGCATGTTGAGAGACTGGCAGGAATTGTGAGTGGTTACTCCAATCTGGAATACAATCTGGAAGCAGGAGTACGTGGAGAGAGATACTCTCATTTTGAAAAACTGCTTTGCAAACTGACCGGGGCAGAGGCTGCGATGGCGGTTAACAACAATGCTGCGGCTGTTATGCTGATCTTAAGTTCAATGGCAAAAGGCGGGGAAGTTGTAGTATCCCGCGGAGAGCTGGTTGAGATTGGTGGCAAATTCCGGATTCCGGATGTAATGGAGCAGAGCGGAGCTTCACTTGTGGAAGTCGGAACGACGAATAAGACACATTATTCTGATTATGAAGAAGCGATCACAGAGGAGACAAAAGCACTCCTTAAAGTTCATACAAGCAATTACCGTATTGTTGGATTTACAGAGACGGTTACGATCGATGAACTGATTCCGATTGCGCAGGAACACGATATCCCGATCATCGAAGATCTTGGAAGTGGTGTGCTGATCGACCTGAGTAAATACGGACTGACCTATGAACCGACGGTTCAGGATTCCATCCGCAAGGGAGCGGACGTTGTATGCTTCAGCGGAGACAAGCTGCTCGGTGGTCCGCAGGCTGGAATCATCATCGGTAAGAAGAAATATATTGACCAGATGAAGAAGAATCAGCTGACACGTGCACTGCGAATTGATAAATTTACAGCAGCAGCACTGGAACTGGTATTACAGGAATATTTATCAGAAGAAAAGGCAATCCAGAATCTTCCGGTACTGCGTATGATCACAGAGTCCAAAGCGGATGTGGAAAAGCGTGCAAGATCTCTGAAGCGGATTCTGCAGAATGCACATCTTGCTGCAACGATCGGGATGGAACCGTGTGAATCACAGATCGGTGGAGGCTCTCTTCCGCTTGAACGCATTCCGAGTATGGCAGTTACGATTAAGCCGGAAAATATCAGTGTACCGAAGCTGGAAGAAGAGATGCGGCATCTTTCTATGCCAATCATTCCGCGTACAGCTAACGACACGATTTATCTGGATGTGCGGACAATTGAATCCTGCTACTTTAAGAAGATAGCAGAGATGCTGGGAGAATTATTATGAAAAACATTATCGTAGGAACCGCAGGTCACATTGACCATGGGAAAACGACACTGATAAAAGCACTTACCGGACGTAACACGGACCGGTGGGAAGAAGAACAGAGAAGAGGGATCACCATTGACCTCGGGTTTACTTATTTTGATCTGAAAAATGGAGACCGTGTAGGGATCATTGATGTTCCGGGACATGAAAAATTTATCAACAACATGGTTGCGGGAGTTGTCGGAATGGATCTGGTACTTTTGGTTGTGGCAGCGGATGAAGGTATCATGCCGCAGACAAGAGAACACATGGACATTCTGGGACTCCTTGGGATCAAGAAGAGCATTCTGGTGATCAACAAGTGTGATCTGGTCGATGAAGAATGGCTGGAACTCGTTGAGGAAGAAATCCAGGAAGAACTGGAAGGTACTTTTTTGGAAGGTGCACCGGTTGTTAAAGTATCGGCTGCAACCGGGCAGGGGCTTGCTGAACTGACGGATACGATCCAGCAACTGATGTCGGATGAGGTGGTTGCAAAGGATACACAGACTATTCCAAGACTTCCGATTGACCGGGCATTTACCCTGTCAGGCTTTGGGACAATTATCACAGGGACACTTATCTCCGGTACGATCACCAGGGAAGACGTTTTGGAAATGTATCCGATCGGAAAAGAGTGCAAGATCCGTAATATTCAGGTACATGGGCAGAATCAGGACAAATGCTATGCCGGACAGAGAGTGGCGATCAATCTGTCAAATGTGAAGAAAAAGGAAATTCGCAGAGGGTGTGTGCTTGCACCGAAGAACAGTATGAAAAATACAGATCTTCTGGATGTGAAGCTGAAAGTTCTGGAAGACTCCATGCGTATCCTTACAAATCATGAGAGATTGCATTTATACACGGGTACGAGTGAGATCCTCTGCCGTGCTGTTCTGCTGGATAAGGAGCAGATCGGACCGGGAGAAGAGGGACTGGTACAGCTCAGACTGGAAGAAGAGATTGCGGTCAAACGAGGTGACCGTTTTGTAGTACGTTTCTATTCTCCGATGGAGACTATCGGAGGCGGGATCGTTCTGGAACCGAATCCGGTGCGTAAGAAACGTTTTGATGCGCAGGCAATCGAAGAACTGAAGAAAAAAGAATCCGGTTCACTTGGTGATGTTATGGAGCTTCAGATCAAAGAACACGGCGACACGATGATCACACTTGCTGAGCTTGCAAAGGTGATGGCACATTCCGTAGATGAACTGAAGGAGTATCTTGAAGAACTGGAAGAATCGGGCACAATCTTTGTATTCCCAATGAAGAAGGACACATATTTGTGGCACAGAGACAGCGAATTTGCAGTACGTCAGAAGATAGAGGAGACATTGCAGAAATATCACAGTGAGCATCCATACCGATATGGAATGAAGAAAGCCGAAATTCACAACACATTCCTGAAAAAGATCAAACCAAACATATTTGATGCGTATATCGAAAGAATGACGGGAGAAAACGTCTATGGAAGAAGGGAAGAATATCTTTCGCTTCCGGGATATGAAGTTCCGAAGGATGCGATGTATCTCCAGACAGAGAAGCTGATCGAAGATACATTTGAAAAAGCAGGATATGATTTTGTGAGATTTTCAGAGATTGATTTTGGAAAAATTCCGCGCCAGACAGCGGAAGATGTGGTTCTCATGATGATTGACGAAGGAAAAGTACTCCGTATCAATGAAGAGATGTTTACGATGAAACACCTGATGGATGAAGCGAAGGAAAAAATTCAGAATCATCTGAAGGAAGAAAATCTGATCACGATCGCACAGGTGAGAGATATGTTCTCAACAAGCAGAAAGAGTGCGAAACCGATTTTAGAATATATGGACAGCATTAAGGTGACAAAGAAGACAGGCGGAGAAAGTGAGAGGGTGGCATACTTATGAATTTAAAGCAGCTGGAGGCATTTGTTAAGGTAACTGAGTCGGGAAGTTTTTCAAAAGCGGCAAAGCTTTTATTCCTGACGCAGCCAACGGTCAGTGCACATATCTCTTCTCTGGAGAAAGAACTGGACTCACGGCTTTTTGTCAGAAATACAAAGGAAGTAAAATTGTCGGAAGAAGGAAAGCAATTATACCAGTATGCGCGCCAGATGGTGGAACTCGAAAAAGAAATCGAGCAGGTATTTTCCAAGGATGCGCATCGTGAGGAAAAATGTATTACAATTGCGACCTCTACGATTCCGGCACAGTATGTTCTTCCGGCGATTCTGGCGAAATTCAGAGAGACTTATCCGGATGAGCAGTTCCGGATTTCAGAAAATGACAGCTGCGGTGTTGTTGAACAGGTAGCAGGGCATATGGTAGATATTGGATTCACAGGTACGGTACTTGAAAAAAAGCATTGCAGATATATGCCTTTTTATCAGGATGAACTGGTTGTTATCATGCCGAATACCGAGTTTTATCAGGAAATACAGAAGCGCTATAAGACAGCAACATGGATAAAGAATGAACCGGTCATTACGCGGGAAGAAGGATCGGGAACCCGCAAGGAAACAGAAAAAATATTGAGAAAAGCAGGAATTATGCCTGATACCCTCAATATAGTAGCATGCATTGAGAATCCGGAAGCGATAAAAAGGTCAGTAAAGAGTGGGCTTGGAATCACGATCATATCAAGACTTGCAGCAGAAGAGGAGATCCGGACCGGACAGGTTCTGGAATTCCCGTTACAGAAGGATGAAAGCAGTCGTTATCTGAACCTTGTATACAATAAAAACTATCAGCTGCCTGCAGCAGCAGAGCATCTGATCCGGATTGTAAAGGATTTCTATCCGGATGCACATATGGGGAAATGAAAAGAGGATCAATATGATATATTTAGATAATGCAGCAACCACAATGCGCAAACCACAGGAAGTAATTGATGCGATCACCGCAGTAATGTGCTCAATGGGGAATGCAGGAAGAGGCGTCAATGAGGCATCTCTCGGAGCAGCAAGAACCGTATATGACACAAGAGAGAAGCTTGCAGGTTTTTTCGGGGCGGAAGATGCAAGACAGATCGTATTTACCATGAATTCAACGGAGAGTCTGAATATTGCGATCAAGGGGATCTTAAATCCGGGAGACCATGTGATCTCTACGGTTTTGGAACATAACTCTGTTCTCCGACCACTTTATGAGATGGAGAAAAAGGGAGTTGAAGTGACATTCCTTGGATGTGATGAAAAAGGAACTCTGGATTACGCAGATTTTGATAAAGCAATCAAAGAGAATACAAAAGCAATTGTCTGTACCCATGGGTCCAATCTGACGGGAAACAAAGTGGATGTGGAGCGGATCGGGGAAATTGCAAAAAAACACGATCTGTTGTTTGTGGTAGATGCATCACAGACTGCCGGTGTATTTCCGATCGATGTGCAGAAGATGCATATTGATATTCTGTGTTTTACCGGACATAAGGGACTTTTAGGACCGCAGGGGACTGGTGGAATGTATGTGAGAAAAGGCGTTCATGTCCGGCCACTTCTTTCGGGCGGTACCGGTGTGCAGACCTATAGTAAGACACAGCCGGAAGAGATGCCGACAGCACTGGAAGCAGGAACACTTAACGGACACGGAATTGCCGGACTGGATGCTGCGATCGGATATCTGGAAGAAACAGGAATTGATACGATCCGCGCAAAGGAACAGGCATTGATGAAGCGGTTTTATGAAGGGATAAAAGAAATCCCGGGAGTCAAAATCTATGGGGATTTCAGCAGCATGGACCGCTGTGCGGTAGTGAGCCTGAATATCAGAGATTATGACTCGGGAGAAGTCAGCGATGCACTTCTGACAGATTATGGGATTTCTACCCGTTCAGGAGGACACTGTGCACCACTGATGCATGAGGCACTTGGAACTGTAGAGCAGGGAGCTGTCAGATTCAGTTTTTCACACTATAACACAGAGGAAGAAGTGGATACAGCAATCCGGGCAATCTGCGAGCTTGCAGAAGAAGAGTAAAATTTTATAAGATCAGAGATTGATAGAAGACCGATATAGTATTGATAGTATCAATATATATATCGGTCTATTTTAATTATGAATTGGACAATAAGTTGTGCAAAAGATATAATTAAAAAGTAACAAAAAAGTCTTTAATAGTCAAAATGACGAATGAGAGAAAGATGAAGGAGGAAGAAAAATGAATTTATCAGATTCAAAGAAGAAGCTTGCACTTGCGGGGGTATTGTGTGGGCTTGTAGCTGCATGTCTGGCTTACTTTGGTAATCCGGCAAACATGGCATTCTGTATTGCCTGCTTTATCCGTGATACGGCAGGAGCTCTGGGATTTCACCAGGCCGAAGTTGTACAGTATGCAAGACCGGAGATCATCGGTCTTGTGATCGGAGCATTTATTATTTCAGTGGCAACAAAAGAATACCGTTCAACAGCAGGATCTTCACCGATGATCCGCTTTATTCTTGGTATGGTAATTATGATCGGTTCCCTGATTTTCCTTGGCTGCCCGCTCCGTATGGTGATCCGTATGTCAGCAGGTGACCTGAATGCATGGGTAGCACTGATCGGTTTTGTACTTGGAGTTGGAACCGGAGCATTTGCACTCAAAAATGGTTTCAGCCTTGGACGTGCGCATGAGACAAACAAAGAAAGTGGAGCAGTGCTTCCGGTACTGATGCTTGGTATTCTGATCCTTGCAACCTGCTCAACACTTCTCAAAGCAAGTGAAGCAGGTCCTGGAAGCTTTCATGCACCAATTATCATGTCGCTGATCGGTGGACTTATTTTCGGAGCACTTGCTCAGAAATCAAGAATGTGCTTCGCCGGCGGAATCCGTGATGCGATCTTAATGAAGAACTTTGATCTTCTTACAATTATTGCAGGTCTTTTTGTAGTAATGCTGATCTTCAATCTGGCAACAGGAAGATTTGTACTTGGATTTAACACTCCTGGAATCATTGCACATTCCAACCATCTGTGGAATATCCTTGGCATGTATGCAGTAGGATTTGCGGCAGTTCTTGCCGGCGGATGCCCGCTTCGCCAGCTGATCCTTGCAGGACAGGGTTCTTCTGATTCAGCAGTTACTGTACTTGGCATGTTCTTTGCAGCAGCACTTTGCCATAACTTCGGACTTGCATCAAGCGGAACAGCTATGAATGCAGAGACAGGCGAACTCGTTGCAGGAGCCGTAACGCCGAATGGAAAAGTTGCTTGCATTATCTGTATTATCGCATGCTTTATCATTGCATTTACAAACAAAAGAGAGCAGGCAAAATAGTCAGAAACCGCAAGATATAGATGGATAATCCATAAGAAATATGATATGCTAGGAAGGCAGGTAAAAAATATGAAAGAAGTAGATGCAAGAGGACTTTCGTGTCCGGAACCGCTGATGCTTACTGCAGAGGCACTGAAGAATGCAAACGGACCGATCAAGGTTCTTGTGAGCGAACCTCACCAGAAGACTAATATCGAGAAGTTTGCGAAGGACAAAGGAAAGAAGGCAACTTCTACCGAGAAGGGCTCTGAATTTGAAATTGTGATTGAATAATGAGAAAAAAAGAGTTAAAGCTGGTTATCACATTCCATACAACAGCGGATGCGATGGCGATGGAAAAAGAATGTAAAAAAGTTGGTGCACAGGGACGTATGATTCCGGTGCCGAGAAGTATTTCAGCAGGATGCGGGCTTTCCTGGTGCGCACCACTGGAATGCAGGGAAGAACTGAAAAATGTCATGCAGGGAATCGGTCTTGAAGAAGAAGAGATCCACGAGTGTATGGTATAAGAAGAGGTAAAACGAGGAAATCGCAAGATGAGGAATCATTTTTGCGGTTTCTTTTTTCGTTTTATTTAACAGGAAATTCTGAAAACATATTTTTAAAATCATTTACTGAGAATATTCGTGGAATAAGAAAAATAATTCTTTACATTTAGACTGATTTTGGATACATTATTAGTATATCCTACTAATTAACTGCGGTATGGTGGAGGGGAAGATGAAAGGATTATCAGAAAAGCGGTTGAGCGATTATATGGCAGAACAGATTGCGGATGAAATTCTGGCGGGCAGGATAGAAGGAGGAAGCCAATTAAAGCAGGAAGAGCTTGCTGAGGTATTTGGAGCATCCAGAATCCCGATCCGTGAAGCATTTCAGGTTCTGGAGAGTCAGGGGCTGATCGTGAGGCTGGCAACAAAAAGAATTTATACGGTTGAGCTGGATGAAGAGCAGATAGAACTGATTTTTGAGATGATCGGGGAAATCCTCAAAAAAGCGGTTCAGCATGTCCTGAATACGAAAAGTCAAACAGAGGAAAAGGAAGTATTTTCGACGGAAACAAGACCGGACCAGTTGCTTCTTGCACAGATGGAGAATGGATATCTGACGAATCTGCTGAAAAATGCTTCGGAGTGTTATATCCGGTTTGCCACAAAATGTAAAGAGACGGATGGAAAAAAAGAGGCAGAAAAGGCAATCTGCGAAAAGATAACAGGTGCATTAAATGGTGCGGAAAAATATACAAAAACATTTGCAAAAGCGGTCAATAGTGAGATTGACAGATGGGTATTGCTTCTGGCAGAGCAGGTGAAGGAAGAAAGAAGGAAGAATAGATGAATGGTTTAAAACCGATCAAGATGCCGTCAGCGAAGGAAAAAGTTGCTGCGGAGCTTAGAAAAGCAATTTTATCAAGGCAAATGAAAGAAGGAGAGATCCTTTCACTCGACAGTGTGGCATCTCAGCTGAATGTGTCGGCAATGCCGGTAAGAGAAGCATTTCAGATTCTGGCGAGGGACGGGCTGATCCAGCTTCGGAAGAATAAAGGGGCAGTCGTCCTTGGAATCACGGAAACTTATATCCGGGAACATTATCAGCTCCGCGCGATCCTCGAGAGTGCGGCAGCAAAGCTTGCAGCAGAACCGGGAACAGATATTGCGGAAATAGAAGATGTCTATCAGGAGTCTTGTGAGGCACTGGAAAACGGGGAATCCCAGAAATACACGGACCTCAACCGTGCATTTCACAATGAAATCTGGAGTGCGGCAGGTAATGGAAAGATGAAAAAAATGATCTCCGAACTCTGGAACGGACTTTCTATGGGAAGTATGGTTTCAGAAGGTGATTATGCGAAGGTATCGATCAAAGAGCATGGAAGGATTCTGAAAGCACTCCAGGAGCATAATGTCGAAGCGGCAGAAAAAGAGATGTATGCGCATATCATGCGAAGCCGCGATGATATGCTGACGTATTACAAGTAGATAAGTGCAAGAAAATAAAAGATATACACAGAACATAAAAAGATTTTGAGAGTATAGATACTTCTTGAAGTCTTTTTTATTTGCAAAAAATTTCATTTCGTGCAATATGACAGAAGAATCTTAGTCAGAATATACAAAATAGAATATGCAGAATTATGCTATCCGCCAAAATGATAAAAAGTAATTGACATTTTGGTGTCAATGAATTATATTAAAATTAAGATTTGGATACAAAATCAGATATCAAGCACCAGATATCAAGTAAAAGACATCCAGAAAAGAAACTAAAAAGAGAAATGAGGAGGTAGCAAAATGAGTCAGGTAACTATCACATTATTGTTCCTGCTGTTTGCAATCGTGATGTTCATGTGGGAAAAAATTCCGTTAGGACTGACATCCATGATTGTCTGTGTGGGACTGGTAGTCACGGGAGTTCTGGACTGGAAGACAGCATTTTCAGGATTCATTGACAGCAACGTCATCCTGTTTGTCGCGATGTTCATTGTAGGTGGCGCACTTTTTGAAACAGGAATGGCAAACAAAATAGGGGGAGTTGTAACACATTTCGCCAAGACAGAGAAGCAGCTGATCGTTGCGATTATGGTCATCGTAGGCGTGATGAGCGGTTTCCTTTCCAACACAGGAACAGCCGCAATTCTGATCCCGGTAGTCATCGGTATCGCAGCAAAGTCGGGATATTCAAGATCAAGACTTCTGATGCCGCTTGTATTCGCAGCAGCGATGGGAGGTAACCTTTCTCTAATCGGAGCTCCGGGTAACATGATCGCACAGTCACAGATGGAAAGCATCGGACTGAAATTTGGATTCTTCGATTATGCAAAAGTAGGTGTACCGATCCTGATTGTCGGAATCATTTATTTCGCACTGATCGGATACAAATTTCTTCCGAACAAGACAGATGCAGCTGGAGACAGCATTTATGATGAGGCACAGGATTTCAGCAATGTACCAAAGTGGAAACAGACACTTTCCCTGGTTATTCTGATTCTTACACTTCTCGGAATGATCTTTGAAGAACAGATCGGAATCAAGCTTTGTGTAACGGGTTGCGTCGGAGCAATTGCCCTGATCCTTACAGGAGTTATCAGTGAGAAAGATGCACTTCTTTCCATCGATCTGAAGACGATCTTCCTGTTCGGTGGAACACTTTCCCTTGCAGCAGCACTTGATCAGACAGGGGCAGGAGAGTTGATTGCTGATAAAGTAATCGGACTTCTTGGAAAGAACCCGTCACCTTATGTACTTACATTTGTAATTTTCATGCTGTGCTGTGTACTTACTAACTTTATGTCGAATACAGCAACAACAGCACTTATGGCACCAATCGCTGTGTCAATCGCACAGGGAATGGGAGCAGACCCAAGCGCAGTACTTATGGCATGTGTCATCGGAGGATCATGCGCATACGCAACACCGATCGGAATGCCGGCAAACACAATGGTTGTCACAGCCGGAGGATATACATTTAAAGATTATGCAAAAGCAGGTGTGCCGCTGATTCTGGTATCCACCGTAGTAAGTATGATCTTACTTCCGATATTCTACCCATTCTTCCCGTAAGAAGGGATAACAAAGTAATAAAATTAAATGCAATATAAAAAGAGGAGGATTTTAAAATGTCTAGAGAAGAACAGGTAACACAGCTTACAGATTACATGGCAAAGTTCATTGCACACGTTGCCAAAAAACTTCCAGATGATGTCATCGCAAAACTTCAGGAACTCAGAGAGAAAGAGGACAGCCCGCTGTCTAAGGTAATCTACGATACCATGTTCCGTAACCAGGAACTCGCAGTAGCTCTTAACAGACCAAGCTGCCAGGATACAGGTGTCCTTCAGTTCTGGGTAAAATGTGGAACAAAATTCCCACTGATCGATGATCTGGAAGCATTACTGAAAGAAGCAGTAGTAAAGGCTACATTCGAAGCACCGCTTCGTCACAACAGCGTTGAGACATTCGACGAATATAACACAGGAAAGAACGTAGGAAAAGGAACACCGACCGTATTCTGGGATATCGTTCCAAACTCTGACAAATGTGAAATCTACACATACATGGCAGGTGGCGGATGTACACTTCCGGGAAAAGCTATGGTTCTGATGCCAGGTGAAGGATACGAAGGTGTAACAAAATTCGTTCTCGATGTTATGACAAGCTACGGATTGAATGCATGTCCTCCGCTTCTTGTAGGTGTAGGTGTAGCAACTTCTGTAGAAACAGCAGCTCTGCTTTCCAAGAAAGCTCTGATGCGTCCGATCGGCTCTCACAATGATAACGAAAGAGCTGCAAAGATGGAAAACCTTCTGGAAGACGGAATCAACGCAATCGGCCTTGGACCACAGGGAATGGGCGGAAAATACTCAGTAATGGGTGTTAACATCGAAAATACAGCACGTCATCCATCTGCAATCGGTGTGGCCGTAAACGTAGGATGTTGGAGTCACAGAAGAGGACACATTGTATTTGACAAGGACCTTAATTACACAATCACAACACATTCGGGGGTGGAATTATAATGGTAGAAGTAAAAGACGGAAAGAAAATTTTAACAACACCAATTTCAGCAGAGGACTTAAAAGACATTAAAATCGGAGACATCATTTACCTGAACGGAAGTATGACAACATGCCGTGATGTTGCTCATCGCCGTCTGGTAGAAGAAGGAAGAGAACTTCCTGTAGATGTAAGAAACAATGCAATTTTCCATGCAGGACCGATCATCCGTCCATTGGAAAATGACAAATTCGAGATGGTTTCCGTAGGACCGACAACCAGTATGCGTATGGAAAAATTCGAGTATGAATTCGTACAGAAATCTGGTGTACGTGTGATCATCGGAAAAGGTGGAATGAAAGAAAACACCGAACGTGCATGTAAAGAGTTCGGAGCAATCCACTGCGTATTCCCGGCTGGTAATGCCGTAGTAGCAGCAACAGAGGTTGAAGAGATCGTAAGAGCTGAGTGGAGAGATCTCGGAATGCCGGAAACACTCTGGAACTGCCGCGTAAAAGAGTTTGGACCACTGATCGTATCCATCGATACAGAAGGAAACAACCTCTTTGAAGAAAGAAAAGTAATCTACAATAAGAGAAAAGACGAACAGTATGAGATAATCAGCAAACAGGTTGGATTTATCAAATAGTCATACTGAAAAATATGGAACCCATACTTGCTTAATTAAAATAATAATTAAATATTCTGCCAGATATTTGGTCTCGTTATGAAGAAGTGCTGCAAGCCGATGAGAGTGATCGGTTTTGCAGCACTTTTTCGTAATGCCTTTTTACAATGTTTTTCCCATTTAAAGGGTAGAATATGGTATACTTATAGATAATGGAAAAATTTATGAATTTACAGAAAGGCAAGGCATGCAGTTACGTTTTGAAATTCCGGAGAGTTTCTGGAGTCTGTTCCGTTCTGTGAACAGAGAGACATACATTGAGGCTTTGATGGCGATCAATGAAGAATACCAGTACAGCAATTATTTCCTGACTAGGGAAGTCTGTATTCAGGTGCTTCGGGATCTGTATATGAAGAAACAGATTGAACTTAAACGAGAAGAAGATGAGACTGAGTTTGATATGTTGGAGACTCCGTCGGCAAGGATTCTGAACTGGCTGATCCGAAAAGGATGGCTGAAGAAAATTGAAGATTATAATACATTGGTGACGAATATTGTAATTCCGGATTATGCAGCAATATTTGTGGATGCCTTTGAGCGGCTTTCTACGGAGGACCTGGAGGAGACAGAGATCTATATCCAGAATGTCTATGCGACATTGTTCTCGTTTAAAAATGATCCGAGGGTGAATCTGAATATGCTCCGGACAGCACTTATCAATACCAGACGGCTCAACAAAGCACTGCAGGATATGCTGCATAACATGGATAAATTTTTTGCAAGGCTTCTGGAACAGCAGTTTTACGGGGATCTTCTGAAAGAGCATCTGGACGGATATGTGGAAGAGATTGTCCGGAAAAAATACCATATCCTGAAGACTTCGGATAATTTTTATATCTATAAGACAGATATCAAAGAATGCCTGCGTCAGATGCGGGATGATGAGGAATGGATCGAGAAGATCCGTGAGCGCGCCCGTGCAACCGGAGATACGGGAGAAGATGTGCTGGAACTTCTGGATATGATTGAGAGAGGTTTTGATGATATCGAGCACCGCATTTCCAATATGGATAAGGAGCACAGCAAATATGTGCGTGCGACGGTGACAAGACTGAATTATCTTCTGAGCGGAGAGAGCGACACGAAGGGACTGGTTATTCAGCTCCTGAACCGGATGTCAGAGGATGACTATGAAGAGGTCATTCAAAAGACGGGGGAGAAGATGAATCTGTCTTTGGTCGAAATCCTGTCAGAAAAATCTCTTTATAAGCGAAGAAAAAACCGGAAGGATTTTGTAAGTCAGATGGCACAGGAAGAAGAAGTGGATGATCTGGACAGGGAAGATGTACTCAGATTGAACCGGATCAAGCGCAGATTCAGCAAAAAGCAGATTGAAGAATTTATCGAAGAGCATATAGAGAAAGATGTGCTGGATACAGAAAAACTTTCCCTTACATCAGAGGAGGATTTTGAAAAGCTGATTCTGGCATATGACTTAAGTACCCGTAAGAACAGCAAATATAAAACGCTGGAAGAGGATGCGGAGACGATTGAAAAGAACGGATACCGTTATCCTGCACTGAAGTTTGTAAGAAGACATTTATAGAAAAAGAAGACAAAATTGGAGAGAATGAATGATAGAATATTTTGAGCAGCTTACGCAGGAAGAACAGGAAGATCTTACAGATGTGATCAGGCTTCTCTATAGACAGACATTTCTTCTGGAGAGGAAGTTTGACAAGCGTGCGGGCAGACTCCAGTATCAGAGAGAGTACCGTATCTGCGAAAAGCACATTGATTTTCTGAAAATGTATTTCCAGATTGCCGGCATTACGTTATGCGAGAATGTACATCTGGGTCTGATCTATATTCAGGATGAGATGGTCTGGGGAGAAAAGCTTCCGCGTCTTGCGACTATTTACATATTATTGCTGAAACTGATCTATGATGAGCAGATGGCATCGGTTTCGTCGAGCAGCCAGATTGTGACAACCTTGGGGGCACTCAACGGAAAAGCAGGAGATTTTCGCGTGCTTCGCAGTATCCCGTCACCGACCGAGATGAAAAGAACTATTGCCATGCTGAAAAAATACCAGCTGATCGAGCCATTGGATGTACTGGAAGAGTTAAATGAAAGTACAAGACTTCTGATCTATCCGTGTATCCATGCAGTATTGCAGGGAGATGCGGTGAGAAAAGTTCTGGAATCATTTGGAAGCAGCCGGGAAGAAGAGGAGGAGACTCTTGGAGACATTGGATAACAGGCAGCCGTTCTGGGCGATTTCAAAAATCTGCCTGAACAACTGGCATTATATAGACAGAAAAATACTGACTTTGAGTGAAGGAATCAATTTTTTCACCGGGCATTCCGGAAGTGGAAAATCAACGGTTATCGATGCAATTCAGATTGTGCTCTATGCTAACACGGACGGACGTGGATTTTTTAATAAAGCGGCAGCAGATGATTCCGACCGTACCTTGATCGAGTATTTGCGCGGAATGGTAAACATCAGTGAAAATAATGAGTCCCAGTATCTGCGAAATAAGAATTTTTCCAGTACGATCGTGATCGAGCTGGAACAGACGAGAACCCATGAGAAACAGTGCGTGGGCGTTGTATTTGACGTGGAGACAGCAACAAATGAGATCAACCGTCTGTTTTTCTGGCACAGAAGCGGTCTGCTTGTGAATGCTTACCGGGGAGAAAAGAGATGTCTTTCTACTGTGGAAATAAGAGAATATCTGCAGCGTACCTTTGGTGAAGAGGCATTCTACTGCGGACCGAGCAATGAGCGTTTCCGCCGTCAGCTTTATGATGTGTATCTGGGCGGATTGGATAAAGAAAAGTTTCCACGTCTTTTTAAGCGGGCAATCCCGTTTCGGATGAATATCAAGCTGGAAGAATTTGTAAAAGAATATATCTGTATGGAACAGGATATCCAGATTGAGGATCTGAAAGAAAGTATCATGCAGTATGGCAGAATGCGCAGCAAGATTGAGTCAACGATGGAAGAGATTGAGGAACTGAAGAAGATCGATGGAATCTATCAGGATTTTGATGATAAGCGAGAAAAAAGCAGGGAATGTGACTACCGTCTTACCCGTCTGGAAATGCTCCGGCTGCAGGCGGACATCCAGGGACTCCATGATAAGATTAAAACCAGAGAAGAAGGTATCAAGGTACAGGAGCATACGAAAGCCGAGCTGATGCGCCAGAGTGGAGAACTGCAAAAGGAGCATGAGGAGCTGTTACTTCGTCTGAATAACAGTGGTTATAAAGCACTGGAAGCAGAACTTACAGGACTTAACGAGACTCTGGAACATCTGGGAAAAAGCAGGGCGAGTCTCACAAAGACAGCACAGAGACTTGCAGCATGGAAAGAACAGGAGATTACGTCCAACCAGACAATCTGGGATATTGATAAGTTTGAAGCCGGTACGATTTCAGAGGGCGAACTTACAAGGCTGAAAGAAAATATCGCACAGATGCGTGCAGAGATCGAAGAAGAACGTCGGGATACGGACAGTACACTTCGTCAGATCAAGAAAGAAGAACGGGAAGCCAAAGAAGAGCTAAAAGAGCTGAAACAGGGAAGAAAAGCATATCCAAAAGAGCTGGAAGAAGCAAGGCTGGAACTACAGAACCGGTTGCAGGAGAATTGTGGAAAATTTGTTTCCGTGCAGATCCTCGCAGATCTTCTGGAAATCCGGGATGAAAGATGGCACAATGCAGTGGAAGGCTATATGGGAAATAATAAACTTCTGCTGATCGTAGAGCCGAAATACGCAAAAGCGGCAATGGATATTTATCAGGAGATGGATAAGAAGAAATTCTTCCGTGCTGCAATTCTGGATACGGAAAAGGTTATGGAAGAAGAGCACATTGTCCGGCAGGGCGCTCTTGCAGAAGAAGTAAAAGCAAAAGAAAAATACGTGCAGTCTTACATCAATTTCTTTCTTGGTAATGTCATGAAATGTGAGAACATTGAGGAACTCAGGGAGTGCAGGATTGGTGTGACACCGGACTGTATGCTGTATCACAGCTATCGTCTGCAGCATATTAATCCGGAAAATTATACGAGACGTGCTTATATCGGAGAGATTAGTCTCCGTCAGAGGATCCGACAGCTTCAGAAGCACTGTGATGAGCTTCAGGAGAAGAGGCTTCCACTTGCGGCACTTGTGGAAGAGGCAAAGAAACTTCTGGAACTGGAAGCAATGCCACTTCCGACAGAGGATTATATCAGCCAGATCCTGGATGCAAAGGCGATAAAGGGAAAAGAAACCCGTAAGAAAGATTTACTTGAAAAGCTACAGAAACTGCGTGCAGAATCAGTCGATACTCTGGAAGCACAGATGAAAGAAGTGCAGGAAAGACGGGATGCAAAGCAGAAAGAGATCACGAAGACAGAGAAAGAAATCTGGAAAAACGGGGAAGAAATCGAAAAATTCAGAAACAGTATTACAGAGTCGGAATTTGCACTTTCTGGAATCCAGAAAGAATTTCAGGAAAACGAAAGGTTTGAGAAGCAGTTTGAAGAGTATCTGGAAGCACAGAAAAGCAGAAACTATATTTATTTAAAAGAGGCAAGTGCAAGGCAGCTGCAGCAGCTTGGAAAGAAAAAAGAAGAGATCTATCAGGAGTTGGTGGCAGCCCGCAGTGCTTATACCAAAAAATATACGCAGCGTAATTTTTCAGTGGTAGAAGAAGATAATAAGGTTTATCAGGAGCTTCTGGAAAGCCTGTCGTGTGATAATCTGGAAACCTACCGGCAGGCAGCGAATGAACAGGCAAAGGCAGCGGTCGAGCACTTCAAGGATGACTTTGTTTTCAAGATCCGCAGTGCGATCCGCGAGGCCTACCAGAGAAGAGATGAGCTGAACCGGATCATCAGCCGGCTGGATTTCGGAAAAGATAAGTACCAGTTTGTGATCACGAAGAATAAGGGTGCAGACGGAAAGTACTATAAGATGTTTATGGATGATACCTTGCAGATCAATCCGGCACAGCTTTCAGGGTCTATTGAGAACCAGATGAATCTGTTCACGATGGAGCATGAAGAAAACTACGGTGATATGATGAATGAACTGATCGGCATATTTATCCCACCGGAAAATGCTACCCATGAGGAACTGGAAGAGGCGAAGAAAAATATGGACAAGTACGCGGATTACCGTACTTATCTTTCCTTCGACATGCAGCAGATTGTCCAGGGTGAGGAAGACATGAAAATCGGTCTTGGCAAGATGCTCCGTAAGAATTCCGGAGGAGAAGGACAAAATCCTCTTTATGTTGCACTTCTTGCAAGCTTTGCACAGATTTACAGGATCAATCTTTCCCCGAAAATCCACAGGAATCCGACACTCAGACTGGTTGTTCTGGATGAGGCATTTTCAAAAATGGATGCCGAGAAGGTGGCAAGCTGTATTGCGCTGATCCGTGGGCTTGGTTTCCAGGCGATCATCAGTGCCACAAATGATAAGATCCAGAATTATCTGGAAAATGTTGATAAAACCTTTGTATATGCCAACCCGAATAAACGGCATATATCAATTCAGGAATTTGAAAAAACCGAGTTCGCACAGCTTGCGGATGAGGAAGAACAGGGGTGATAGAAAATGTATCTGGTAGACAGGATTATAGAAAGATGTGAGAACAGCAACCGTGACTGGCGTGAAGGAGCGACTGGAGGGAGGACCCTTCGGATCACACAGGAGGATTATGATGCCTGTGGGAAAGAAGAGCTGATCGAAGAGGTGCAGCGCCTGGAAAGAGCAGGACTCCTGACTGTGAAAAAATGGGTTGTTCCGGACAGTGATGTAGAGCTTGTGGCATATCAGGTAGAGCATCTTCCGGATTTTTACCGTCTTGCAGACAGCGAAAGTGGAGAAGAATACTGGCCGAAGCAGGCGAAGGTAAATTATTATATACGTATGATTGACCAGGAGCTTTCGGAAGGCTTTCAGAAAGAATGGATCGAGAATTATCTGGAAAAGCTGAAAGAGCGGATCGCAGAAGGTGATCTGCCGAAAAATATAGAGAAGCTGGAAAAATATCTGGACTGTTACCGGGGACTGGACTCTCTGGAAGAACCGATGATGAAGCGGATTTTCAGTAAACGCTATCTGAAGGACAGCAAGATCTTCGAGCGGGAGATGGAACGAAATGTGGTGACGGCTGCAAGGAGATATTGCCCGGAGATTACGGCAGATATGGATATCCAGACGGTTCTGGAGCAGCTGCTGATCGAAGAAAATTCCCAGGAACTGGCAGTTAAAGGACCGCTTAAACTGAAGATTTGGAAAGGATCAGAAGCAAAAAGAGTGGATCTTTCCGATTTTACATATGGAGTTGTGCTGAACAGCCAGACAGTCAAGCATGCAATGGTTGAGGTAGAGCAGCCGGCACTGAAAAAAATCGTGACGATCGAGAATAAGACGAATTACCTTGCGATGGAATATGATCCGGAGATCCTTTATATCTACAGTCATGGATATTTTTCACCACTTGAAAGAGAATTTCTGAAGAAGCTGCAGAGAGTGATTGAAGGGAAAGACGTGGAAGTATTCCACAGCGGAGATATGGATTACGGTGGAATCCGGATTTTTGAATATATCCAGAAGCATATTTTCCCGGGAATAAAGCCATTGCAGATGGATGTGGAGACCTACGAGAAATACGAAGAATATGCGAAAACAATCTCGAAAGAGACGATGGAAAAGCTGGAAAAGGTAAATGTTCCACTTTTAGAGGAGTTAAAAGAAAAGCTTCTTGAAACCGGAAAGGGAATCGAACAGGAAAGCTTCCTGATTGAAGAATAGAGTGCAGTGCTTAAGGGAAAAGTGCGGCAGTGAAAAGAAAAAGACCAGAATGCCCTGGTAGTGGGGCGGGTTCTGGTCTTTTTGTGTATACGATGAGTCAAGTGCAGATTTGTGCTTGCACAAGGATCTGCATTTGACGAATGTGCATCATCGAGCTGTTAAGCGAGATGATGTACCAAGTATAAGAAGCGAGTAGGAGTCAGCCTACTCGATTGTAGTGCGATGATCCATGTGCAGAAGGGTGTCTATACTGTCAATGAAAAAAATGACAGAATTAAAATCCTTCTACAAACTGGTCAAGTACATGTGGAAGAAGCTTGTCGCTGTATGCGGTGAGAGAATACTTGCCTTTGCATAATGCCCAGTCATAAAGAACAGCACGTTCGTACATTGCATAAATCTTCAGAAGTTCATCGGCAGTACTGGTGCCGTTGAATTCTCCATTTTTCAGCGCAGTGCTGATTGTCTCAGTGAGCCACACGAAATAGTAACGATCGTTTTCAAGAAGGGAGCGCTTATCCTTGGTGATTAGCTGGGACGAGTAGAGGGAGGCTAAAAGCCCGACATCGACACTGGTCTCAATCATATGAAATAGTTCATGGTTAAAAAATAACAGCTTGTCATAAGCAGAAAGATCCGGATCTACGATTCCTGCAAGCTCTTCATACTTTTCGTCAAACAGATAAGAAAGTGTGTTGAGAAGAGCTTCTTTTCCCTTAAAATAGTGGTAAAAGGTTCCTTTTGAGGTCTTAGAAGCCGAGATGATCTCATCAACAGTGGTCTGTTCATAACCATGCTTGTAGAATAGATTCCACGCGGCTTTTATGATACGGCTTTTGGTGGAACTTCTTTTCTTTGGCATGAAAATTCCCCTCCTTTGAAAATAGTAATCTTTTTTTATTATAGCAGAATGGACATGAAATAACAAGAAAGTAATTTGTTTACAAAAAAAGAAGACAAAGCCATATACATAGCTCTGTCTCCTGAAAGATTTTGACTTAACGGCCTACTTTGAAGCCATATTTTAACGGATCATCTGGATCGATCACATAAGTAGCTTCCCCTGTCAGATAAGCACTTCCGGTAATCTGCGGAATAACGGCATCATAGTCGGCAACCTTTGTAGTGTCTAAGATTACGCCTTTGAACTGAGAGCCGATAAAGCTTTCATATACGAAAGGCTGTCCGACTTTGATTTCACCTTTTTTGTAAAGGGTGGCGAGCTTTGCGCTGGTTCCGGTTCCGCAAGGAGAACGGTCGGCCATATGATCTCCGAAGATAACGACATTACGTTTGTCACATCCAGGAGTATCGGTAGAGCAGTAAAGCTCTGCAAGGTCGACAGTTGTGATATCAAGTTCCGGATGCTGGATCTCTACTTCGGCATTGACCTTTTCAATCAGCTTCATACCGAAATCGGTAAGCTGTGGGATTGACTGTGGATCTACGTGCCATCCGAACTGTTCGATATCAACAAGTGCGAAGAAGCTTCCGCCGAAAGAAATATCATAGTGAACTTCTCTGCCATCAACTTCTGTGGTGAGGTTTTCTTTGTAAAGGAAAGCCGGTACATTAGTAAGTGTTACATTAAGTACCTTTCCATTTTTGACTTCTGCTTTGGTACGGATAATTCCTGCAGGAGCATCCAGAACAACTTCTGTATAAGGTTCTACGGCAGGAACAAGTCCTGTTTCGATGATTGCTGTAACCGAACCGATTGTTCCGTGGCCGCACATATTCAGATATTCTCCAGTGTCCATGAAGATCACACCAAAATCAGCTTCTGGGTGGATCGGATCTGTCAGAAGAGCACCAAACATATCATGATGTCCACGTGGCTCAAACATCAGAGCCTGACGGTATTTGTCGTAATGCTTTGCAAGAAAGTTCTTACGTTCGATCATGGTATCCCCTTCAAGCTTCGGGAAACCTGATGTAATGATTCTTGTAAATTCCCCAACTGTATGTGTGTCGATCGCATGGAAAGATGCCTCAAATGCGTCAAGATTCAGTTTTGGATTGATTTCCATTTTTAATATTCCTCCTTAGTTGAAAGACCAGACTAGAGTCTAGTATGCAGTTCAGTTTTCTTTAAAAATATTATGTACGAAAACACTTGAAAAGTCAATGGTAATTTGCTATAATAAATAAGCTTGATTGGAATAATCAATATATGGGGGTAGATGGATAACTGGTGTGTCTCCTGGTCTTCAAAACCAGTGTGGGGCGTTAGGAGCGTCCTGGGTGGGTTCGATTCCCACATGCCCTCGCCAAAAAGAGAGGTTTTTGGGCGAAAAGCCTTAAAAAGATAAAGAGAAAAGCTGCTGTATTGTTTTTGGGGAAACAGTACGGTGGCTTTTCTCTTTTGACGTAAATCCTCTTGGACAGAATACTTATAGATAATACGGATAAGTAAAATGAGAAAAAATAGACAATCTGTAAAAATCAGACAGAACCGATGAAAAAAATAAATAGATTATATATAAAAAAGATATTGAATTTTCAAGTAAAATCATATAGACTATAGTACAGATCAATCACTAGACTAGATTCTAGTATTGAGTCCAACATGAAAAGTGAAAATCTATAAATGCTATTGAAAAAAATATATCTATTTGTTAAACTATAGTCAAATACGCGTAGGACAAGATAAGATATAGATTTCGACGTAGAGGAGAAAGGAAGAGAAGAGACATGGCAAACTTACAGATTTTGCTGCGTCAGCATGTAGGAGCTCCTTGTGCACCGGTTGTAAAAGCCGGAGACAGAGTAGAAAAAGGGACTCTGATTGCAACACCGACAGGCCTTGGAGCTAATATTTTTTCAAGTGCATATGGTGTGGTAGAAGACGTACTGGAAGACCGTATCATCATCAAGCCGGATGAAGAACAGAAGGATGAATATGTAAAGATTCCGGAAGGCAGCAAGCTTGATATGGTAAAAGCGGCAGGTGTTGTCGGAATGGGTGGCGCCGGATTCCCGACAGGTGTAAAACTCGGAACAGATCTGCAGGGAGGATATATCCTTGTAAATGCAGCGGAGTGTGAGCCTGGACTTCGTCATAACATTCAGCAGCTGGAAGATGACTGTGCGAAAGTTATCCGCGGAGTAAAACACTGCATGGAGATTTCCAATGCATCAAAAGCTATTTTTGCAATTAAGAAGAAAAATGAAAAAGCAGTAAAGGCACTGCGCGAGGCATTAAAAGATGAAGAGGCGATCACGATCCACTTACTTCCGGATATTTATCCGATGGGAGAAGAACGTGCGGTTGTAAGAGAATGTCTTGGAATCGAACTGAATACAACACAGCTTCCGTCAGCAGCGAATGCAATTGTCTGTAATGTAGAAACTCTTGCAAGAGTTGCGGAAGCAATTGAAGAGAGAAAGCCATGCTTTTCTAAGAACCTTACTGTTATCGGTAAGATCAATGGCGGTAATGAGCCACATGTATTTATGGGTGTACCGGTCGGCACAAGCGTTGGGGAAATGATCGAACGTGCCGGTGGTATTGATGGTGTATATGGGGAAATCATCATGGGTGGTCCATTTACCGGACATGCTACTACAGAGGATGCACCGATCACAAAGACAACTGGTGGAATCATTGTTACAATTGATTTCCCGGATCTTCATGGTGCAAGTGTAGGTCTTTTGGTATGTGCCTGCGGTGGTAGCGAAGAACGTATGAGAGATATTTGTCAGAAGATGAATGGTGTAGTGAAATCAGTAGCCAGATGTAAACAGGCAATTGAAAACAAACCGGGAGCTCCGCTTAAATGCGAAAGACCTGGAAACTGTCCTGGACAGGCTAAGAATAATATCCAGTTCAAGAAGGATGGATGCGAGTACATTATTATTGGTAACTGCTCAGACTGTTCAAATACAGTAATGGGATCAGCACCGAAGATGGGACTTAAGGTATTCCACCAGACAGACCATGTAATGCGTACAATCGGACATCCACTTTACAGATATCTGCGTGTTTCAAAACAGGTAGAACAGTTACCGGAAGGTAAATAGATAAGTTGATACCTCACTTCGGTGAGTGTATAAATAGTTAATTGAGTTATTGTTAAATTAACAAGGAGGAAATTATTATGTCAATTACAGCGGAAACCGCAAAAGAACATGCAAAAGATCCTGCAGTATTATGCTGTAGAGCAGAAGGCGGCATTACAATCCAGGCTGCAAACCTTGAAGATCCGGCTATCTTTGATGATCTGGTAGATTCAGGACTTCTGAAACTTGATGGAACACTTACAATCGAACAGGTACTTGGAGCAAAGCTTGTTAAGACCTGCGATTCTCTTACACCACTTACAGCTGATCTTGTCGAAGGCGCAAAAGCACCTGCAGCAGAGGAAGCACCGGCTGAAAAAGCAAAAGAAGAAGTGAAAGAAGAAGCACCAGCAGTTACTGCAAATCCTACAGCAAGTGTACAGAAAGTTGGCGGCGTGTTAAAAATCCACATTGGAGAAGGCAAAGATATCGATATCGAAATGCCGATGGGTTTTAATAACGGTGTTGCAGTAGCGGAAGTACCGGCAGAGGTAGAATTACCGGCAGGCGTGGTTTCAGGCGCAGCACCGACAAAAGAGCTGGAACCGAAAGTCGTAAGAAGCGTTACCAGAAAGCATTATAAAATTACAGAAGTAAAGCGTGGACCGGAGACAAAGATCGAAGGAACAACTCTTTACATCCGAGAAGGAATTGAAGAAGAAGCAGTTGCTTCACAGGAACTGGTTCATCAGTTAAAGATTGATATCATTACACCGGATCAGTACCATACTTATTCTAATACAATCATGGACGTACAGCCGATCGCTACAAAAGAGGGCGAAGACGAAATCGGTACAGGTACAACAAGAGTACTTGATGGCGTTATCATGATGGTTACCGGAACAGACGACAATGGTGTTCAGATTGGTGAATTCGGTTCTTCCGAAGGATACCTGGATGAAAATATCATGTGGGGACGTCCGGGAGCTCCTGATAAAGGTGAGATCTTCATCAAGACAGAAGTTATCATCAAAGAAGGAACCAACATGGAAAGACCTGGCCCGCTTGCTGCACATTCTGCAACAGACGTGATCACACAGGAAATCCGTGAAGCTCTGAAGAAAGTAGAAGACGAAAGCCTTGTAGTAGATACAGAGACATTCAATCAGGTAAGAAGACCTGGTAAGAAGAAAGTCGTTATCGTAAAAGAAATCATGGGACAGGGTGCTATGCATGACAACCTGATTCTTCCTATGGAACCAGTCGGAGTACTTGGCGCAAGACCAAACGTTGACCTTGGAAACGTACCGATCATGGCATCTCCACTGGAAGTACTTGACGGATGTATCCATGCACTTACCTGTATCGGACCTGCATCAAAAGAAATGTCAAGACATTACTGGAGAGAACCACTGGTTCTTGAAACTCTCCATGATGAAGAAGTTGACCTTTGTGGTGTTATCTTTGTAGGTAGCCCGCAGATCAATACAGAGAAATTCTATGTATCAAAACGTGTTGGTATGATGGTAGAAGCTCTTGATGTTGATGGCGCATTTGTTACAACAGAAGGATTTGGTAACAACCACATCGATTTCGCAAGCCATATCGAACAGATCGGTATGAGAGGAATTCCGGTTGTTGGACTTTCATTCTGCGCAGTACAGGGAGCACTTGTAGTTGGAAACAAATACATGCAGTACATGGTAGATAACAACAAATCTGAATCAGGAATCGAGAACGAAGTTCTTGCCTGCAACACACTTTGCCAGGAAGAAGCAATCCGTGCACTTGCTATGTTGAAAGCTGGAATGGCTGGAGAAGAAGTGAAGAAGGCAGAAAGAAAATGGAATCCGAATGTAAAAGCAAATAACATCGAACTGATTTCAAAGACTATGGACAGAACAATTGAATTGGTTAAGAACGAGCAGTCACTGCCGATGAGCCAGAAGAGAAAAGAAAAATACGATTAAGGTGAATGACTATGAAATATGGCGATAAGATCATCTATATGGAAGGCGTAATCGTAGAGATCCATGATGGATGTGTTGGAATCGATTTGAAGGGACGATTAGGTTATCTGAAAATCCCGATGAGAATGCTGATTACGGATTATCCATTAGTGGTAGGACAGGAAGTTGGATGGAATATGAGTTTTGTCGAACAGCTTGGACCGGACGCCAATGAAAAATATGTTAGTAACCTGCAGACGTATCAGAGACGTCAGGAAGAAATGAAGTCTCATAAGAAGAATGATGAAGTGTAATTATATCAGGAGGAAATAGACATGAGTTTGACCGTTGTTAAAGGACTTCAGTCAGAAATCTTTGTTCCGGTAACTCCGCCGCCAGTATGGGCTCCGGTGAAAAAAGAACTGAAGGATATGACAATTGCCCTCGCCACAGCAGCAGGTGTGCACCACAAGGATCAGAAGAGATTCAACCTTGCCGGTGACTTTACCTGGAGAAAAATAACAGATAAAATGCCGTCAGATGAATTAATGGTATCTCACGGTGGATATGACAACAGTGATGTAAACAAAGACATCAACTGTATGTTCCCGATTGACCGTATCCATGAGCTTGCTAAAGAAGGATTTATCAAAGCATGTGCACCGGTACATGCCGGATTCATGGGTGGTGGCGGAAACCAGGAAAAATTCAAACATGAAACTGGTCCTGCCATTGCAAAGATGTTTGTAGAGGAAGGCGTAGACGCAGTTATCCTCACCGCTGGTTGAGGTACCTGCCACCGCTCTGCAGTTCTGGTGCAGAGAGCGATTGAAGCCGCAGGAATTCCTACAATTATTATTGCTGCGCTTCCGCCGGTTGTTCGTCAGACCGGTACCCCACGTGCGGTTGCTCCGCGTGTTCCTATGGGAGCTAACGCTGGTGAACCACACAACGTTGAGATGCAGACAGGCATCGTAAAAGCAACTCTGGAACAGCTCGTGAAGCTGGATACTCCAGGAAAAGTTGTTCCGCTGCCGTTTGAATATGTAGCGAAAGTATAATCAAATAGTAAAAAGGGGACATCCCCGGCAGGATTGGGGCGAAAGCTCTGGTTTGCCGGAGATGTCCTTTTTATTTAACTGGATATTTTGATGAAATTTCCTGTTAGATAAAAGGTGCTACGTGCCTCAAATGTGCCAGGACGCATTTGGGTTCAATTTAGAATTGAGGATGATTATATGGAGAAAGAAATAGATCTGCGCCGGCTTGTGATCAAAGCTTTCCATATTACTGAGGTGGATGAAGGCGGAGAAAATAGAGTGACAGCATCTGGAAAGATGACGATCGAGAAGAAAATACTGGATGAAATTTTACTGAAATATCCACAACTTTCCAAATTAGATGTACAGATTATAAGACCGGGAGAACATGACCGCTATACCAATACGATGATGGATATCATTCCGATATCGACCAAAGTACTTGGAAAGATTGGGGACGGGATTACGCATACGCTCACCGGCGTTTATGTAATCCTTACCGGTGTAGATGAAAACGGAAAACAGGCACACGAATTTGGGTCCAGTGAAGGCAATCTGAAAGAGAAGCTGTATCTGAACCGTGCGGGTACTCCGGGGGATGATGATTATATTGTGTCATTTGATGTTGTTCTGAAACCTGGAATGGGACAGGAAAGAGAAGGTGTACTTGCAGCTCACCATGCCTGTGACGAGTTTATCCAGATTTTCCGGGAACAGATGAAGAAGTTTAGGGGCGATCTCTGCACAGAGAGACATGAGTACCATGATGTGGTTCGCCCAGGAAAAAAACGTGTTTTGATCGTAAAACAGGTTGCTGGACAGGGTGCGATGTACGATACTTCGTTATTTGCAAAAGAGCCTTCGGGAACTGAAAACGGTCGCTCGATCATTGATATGGGAAATATGCCGGTGATCGTTACACCAAACGAATATCGTGACGGAATTATCCGTTCTATGCAGTAGGAGGTGCGATTATGGGAATTGGACCATCGACAAAGGAAACATCACTACACCATTTCAGGGATCCTCTTCTTGATGTGGTATCATCGGATGAAGATCTGGATCTGATGGGAATCATAATTGTTGGAACGCCGGATGATAATACAGATAAATTGCTTGTTGGAACCCGTGCGGCAGTATGGGCGGAAGCTATGCGGGCAGACGGAGTTATCCTGTCGTCCGATGGATGGGGAAACAGTGACGTAGATTTCGCAAATACGGCTGAACAGATGGAAATCAGAGGAATTCCGGTAACTGGGCTGAAATTCAGTGGTACAGTTGGCCAGTTTGTGGTAGAAAATGAACATCTGGGAGAAATTCTGGATATCAATAAAAGTGAAGAGGGCATTGAGACAGATGTACTCGGAGAAAATAATGTGACGGAGCTGGATGCGAAAAAGGTTACTGCAATGCTGAAGCTGAAAATGCGGAAAAATGAGAAGCGTTAAGGTTTTGAAAATTGAAGAAAACTGTCAAAAGTAAAGCTGGCAGGGAAAGAAGATATAGAAAAGTCCTGTTGAGAATCCGGATTCGATATTCAGATTCTGACAGGACTTTTGCTGTTTAATTTTCTGCGGTATCTTCGATAATATGGTTACGGATGATCGCGCGGATACTTTCGTTAAGATATGGCTTCAATTCTTCAAACGACATCGGATCGTTGTCCAGAATCGTGCTGTATGAAGTAGAACTTGCAAGTTCTATGATCAGAAACAGCATAGTTTCCGGCGCACGAAGTTTGATTGTCGGATGATCCAGAAGGATATTACTAAAATATGCAAGAATTTCACCCTCATCATCCTGCATATTATTGGTGATAGCCTGTCTGAAAATGCCCCAGCTGAGATTCTTAGAGATAAATCTCAGAATCAGTTTATTTTTCTGCATGGTATTTAAAACGTAATCTACAATAAAAATAATCTTATCTTCGAATTCGGGGATGTCGGCTGTCTCCAGAGCTTTGTGTGCTCTCTGGAAAAGTCGGCTGGCTGTCCGTGCGATCAGCCGGTCGCGTATCTCGTATTTGTCTGCAAAATATAAATAGAATGTTCCCTTCGCAACTCCGGCCTTTTTTGCTATATCGCTGATTGATGTTTTCTCAATTCCCTGATTCAGAAATAAATCGTATGCGCTTTGAAAGAGAGCATCCATTTTCTGATGCTTGTTTTCATCTACTTTTCCCATGATTCATTCCTCTTTTCCTTTGAATTATCTTTATTATAAAATCAAAATGACTCAGAGTCAACTTTTTTGTAGAAAAATATTGACTTGTGGTCATTTTTGAGTTATAGTAAGTGCGAGCTAGAAAATGACCAGTAGTCAAAAAGAAGAAAGCATACCGACAGGAAAGTCAGTAGAGGCTTACAGGAGGTTTTTAAACATGAAGAACAGGGAATACAGAGTATTAGTTACACTTGCACTTATGGCATCGCTTGTAGTTGGAAATATTGCAGGAACATCTGTAAATGTACAGGCGGCAGATAATAAAGATAAAAGCACAGAGACAAAGAAAACAAGCGAAACAAAAACAAGCAGCAGCGCAACACCTACAAAAGATGAGACTGTATATGTAAAAGTAGATGACGCAGGAAACCAGAAAGATGTTACGGTATCGGATCAGCTGAAAAATATTTCGAGTCTTGGAACCATTGATGATGTATCAGATCTGAAAGATATCAAGAATGTAAAAGGTGATGAAACCTTTTCTGAAAATAACGGTAAACTGGTATGGCAGGGAGATAAGAAAGATATCTGCTATCAGGGAACAACCACAAAGAAGATTCCTGTAGGAATGAAGGTTACTTATGAACTTGACGGAAAGAAAGTCAGCGCAGATGATCTGGAAGGAAAGAGTGGACACTTAAAGATTCATTATGAATATCAGAATACAAGTGCTGACAGCGGAAAATACACACCATTTTTGATGGCAACCGGGCTTCTGATGGATGGCGAGAAATTCTCAAATGTAACTGTTGACAATGGGAAAGTAATCTCAGATGGTGACAGAGATATCGTGATCGGAATGGGACTTCCACAGTTGAAAGAACAGCTTACATCAGTTAGTAGCAAGGTGGATGATCTGGATATCCCGGATTCCTTTACAGTAGAAGCAGATGTGACAGATTACGAAAAAGTAGAAGCCGTTACAGTTGCAACAAACGAAGTGTTCAATGAAGTAGGTACCGATAAATTTGACAGCCTGGATGAACTGAAGGATTCTATGACAGAACTTCAAGATGCATCAAACAAACTTGTAGATGGTTCCGGACAGTTGAAAGACGGACTGGATACACTGCTTTCTTCATCAGGAACACTGGTAAGCGGAATTGATCAGCTGGCAAGTGGTGGAAATACATTGGCTGGTGGAACTGGTAGTCTGGTGAGTGGAATGCAGAGTGCTAAAACGGGATCTTCACAGTTAGCTGGTGGTGTAAAGGCATTAAGTGATGGCGTGAGTGGTATGCAGGCTCAGGTTAGCGATGGAGTGAAAGATTTATCGAATGGAGTTTCTTCAGTGCAGGCAGGTGTAGAGACAATCCATGGAATCGCAGAACAGGCTGATAAAGGAGTGGACTTGGCAAAAGACGGAGCAAAAGGTTTGTGCGCAGGTTTGGAAACGGCATCTAAAAGTGCAGGGGAAATAGCGACTGCAGCTAGTGCTGCGTTAGGCAGAAATCAGCAGACTGTACAGGTAGAACAACAACAGGAAGTCACAGTAGATAATTCAGATATCTATAATCAGATAGCAGCTTTGGCAGAACAAATGACGGATGAGAATGATAAGGCAGCAGTAGAAAATGTACTTAATCAGATCAGTGCAACAAAAACACAGACAGTAGATGTTCAGGCGGAAGTAGAAGTGGAGAATCCGTATGTGACCGCATTGAATGGTATAGCTAGTGGAGCTGATGCACTCAGTAAACAGTTGTCTGCTAATGGAGAAATAGGTGGAGGGGCTGCTACATTATATGGAACTTTAAGCAGCACACAAGGAGCAACCGTTAAGGCGGCAACAGCAGGACTTAGTGGAGCTCTTGCTTCAGACGGTAGTTTGCAGAGAGGAATATCATTGCTCCAGAGCGGAGTTGGAGAAATGGGAACAAAACTCGGAGCTGGAACGAATGAACTGTTAAGTGGAATTGGAACATTGCAGAAAGGTGCTGACAGTTTGGATTCTGGATTGGGTACTCTTACAAGCGGCGCATCCCAGCTCAATAGTGGAGCCGGAACTCTTTCAACAGGTCTGAACACTCTCCAGAGCAGCACAGGAGCGCTGGTATCTGGTGTAGAACAGCTTGATTCCGGAGCGGCTGAACTGAACAGTGGTATGATCCAGTTCAACGAAGAAGGAATTGAAAAACTGGTAAGCGTATTTGACGGGGACATCGATGCACTTCTTGATAAGGCGAACGAGCTTCTGGATGCATCCAAAGAATACAAGAACTTCTCTGGAATCGCAGACGGAATGGATGGAAGCGTAAAATTCATTTTCGTGAGTGATAAATAATGGATAGAACATGGGAGACAGGTTTTGAATCTGTCTCCTTTTCGTATTAAGAGTGCAGGACATTAGATTTGTTGACTCATTTTTAAGTTTTATAATTTTGAATCAAGTATTTAAGCTTGTTGTATTGATTGGCGTTTACATTTTGCAATTCTAAGTCAAGCATTTAAGCTTGTTATATTGATTCGCTTTTGCGTTTTGCGATTCTAAGTCAAGCATATAAGCTTGGTTGTATTGATTGGTTTTGAATTTTTCTGATTCTTAATCAAGTTTTCAACTTCATTTTATTGATTTGCTTTTAATGTTTGCGATTTAAAGTCAAAAAATTCATCCATTTTTATTGATTTGATTTTTGATTATGCAATTCAAGGTCAAAATTTGTGATCTGCTTGCTTGACTTTTTAACAGTATATAATATTGAATCAAATTTCAAACCTTGTTTTGGTGACTCTATTTTAGAATTTACAATTTCAAGTCAACTTTGGAATATAAGGCTGAATTATTTTCTGGTTTTTATGCGTGTTCCGCAATCATTTCTTGAAAATATAAGATATGTATAAGAAAATACGAATGAAAAAAATGCCGGGAAGTCAAAGAAGCTTTCCCGGCATAAATATCTGTATTTATTTAACAAAAAATCTAATACCGCAACTGTATCCCCTGCTCCTCAATCCAGTCTTCGAGTTCATCCTGGGAATCAGCGGCCCATTCGGAGTTGGAGCCTGCTTTGAATTCGTCTTTTAGATCTTCCTGCACCAGTTCTTTTGAAAATACGGGTTTTTCGTCTGTACGGGGATCTTTCGGGTTATCTATCGGTCTTGAACTACTCATATTTTCACGTCTCCTTTACTTTTGGAAAGAAAAAACATGACCCCTCGAGGTCATGTCTTTTCTTTTTGGTATGTCATTGAGAGGTTTTTCCTCGTTGCATTGCAGTTTGCCTTATATACAAAGCTGGGGAATGCTCCTACAAAGAGGATGTATATATAAATTGGAGTTTTATCATTGCAAGATCATTCTTGGGGGAAACGACCGGCAACAATATAACTGCAATAACAACCAATGTTGTAGCTTAATCAAGTCTTTATTAAAAAGCGGTATCCTTGTGTTGGAAACCGCCCTTGGTTTAGCTCTCTGATTAAGTTGGTTACACTATATCACTTTATCACGGTAGTGTCAACAAGAAAATGGTAAATTTATGAATAAATTATGCACTAAAATCTGTACAAAGCGGTCAAGCGTACGTCTACTGTAGATTAGCGGTACTGGATCAGTTCTTGGACAGGTTTACGTGCTGGTGCGGTCGGTTGGATGGCTGGATGACCGATCGCAATCAGGGCAGATACATTCAGAGTATCGTCAAGACCAAGTAGTTCTTTTACCTTTACCTCATCGAAAATACCCATGACAACTGAACCGATTCCGCATTCATGAGCAGCGAGCTGGAAGGTCTGCGCAGCGATACCGGCATCAAACCTTTCCCATTTATCCTTTTTTGAGGTGGAATAAGCTCCGTCCTTTTCGTAACCGCTTTTCCCCGGAACGGAAGCGAGAACAACCAATACCGGTGCACCAAGAATGATGCCTGTATTCCATTCAAATCCCATGACAGCTTCTTTGGCAATTTTGTTTTTGAGAGCTGTTTCTTCTATTATAATATATCTTGCTGTCTGCGTATTCTTCCAGGATGGAGCGTAGGCACTTGCTTCTACGATTTTCTCGATCACTTCATGTGAGACAGGCTCCTCTGTAAATTTGCGGATCGTTCTTCTTGTTTTGATTGCATCTAATGTCTGCATAGTATGCGTCCTCCTTCTATTCTATATAAGATGATGTGGGGAAAGATCGAAAGACAGGCTGCATTTAGCGAAGAAGCCTATGGATCTGGTACCCCGCTGAATATGAGAATATTATACTGCAAAAAGGGAATAAGAAAAATAGCACAAAAGGAGAAGATTTTTCAAGAAAATTTTGTATGAAAAAAAGTACAAAAAATAAAATAAAATGCTTGCAAAATGTAGAAACATCGGGTATACTAAAAAAGCTGTGACATGATAGCAAAGAAGCGCGAGGTTGCTGCCGAGAAGAATGGCAGGTTTTCCGTGGAGCGAATGTCAAGTTAGGAAACTGGCGACAAGTCACTGTACGAAATCATAACAGCTGCTGAGATGCAGTAACAACGTGTGAGTTTCTCACGACACACACGGGGAAGTGTACAGTCACCGCTTGTCGTACTGAGGTTTAAGTACGAAAAGGAGGCGACTTTTTTTATGGCAAGTCAAGTAATGAGAATCACATTGAAGGCATATGATCATCAGCTTGTAGATGCATCTGCCAAGAAAATTATCGAAACTGTAAAGAAAAATGGAGCAAAGGTTAGCGGACCGGTACCGCTTCCGACAAAGAAGGAAGTTGTAACAATCTTAAGAGCGGTTCACAAATACAAAGATTCCAGAGAACAGTTCGAACAGAGAACCCATAAGAGACTGATCGATATCATTGCACCGACACAGAAGACTGTAGATGCTCTGTCAAGACTGGAAATGCCAGCTGGTGTATACATCGATATCAAAATGAAGAACAAATAAGTTCTAATAAATTAAAACACAGTAGTTCCTAATATTTAGGATGAACACCCATAAGGGCGTTCCGCTGTAAATCACAGGAGGTAAAATAAAATGAAGAAAGCTATCTTAGCTACCAAAGTCGGAATGACTCAAATCTTCAACGAAGATGGAGTGCTTACTCCGGTAACTGTTCTTCAGGCTGGACCATGTGTTGTAACACAGATCAAAACCGTTGAAAATGACGGATACAGCGCAGTTCAGGTTGGATTCGTTGACAAGAAAGACAAAATTGTTAACGTTGACAAGAACGGAAAGAAAGAAATCGTGCACAGACACGGTGTTACAAAGGCTGAAAAAGGACACTTTGACAAAGCCGGAGTAACAGGAAAGAGATTTGTAAAAGAATTCAAATTCGAGAACGCTGATGAATATCAGTTAGCTCAGGAAATTAAAGCAGATATCTTTGAAGCTGGCGACAAAGTAGACGCAACAGCAATTTCCAAAGGTAAAGGATTCCAGGGTGCTATCAAGAGACACAACCAGCACAGAGGACCTATGGCTCACGGTTCTAAGTTCCATCGTCATGCTGGTTCCAACGGTGCTGCATCTGACCCGAGTAAAGTATTTAAGGGCAAAAAGATGCCAGGACACATGGGAGCAAAGAAGATTACAATTCAGAACCTTGAAATCGTAAGAGTAGACGTTGAAAACAACCTTCTTCTGGTTAAGGGCGCAGTTCCGGGACCAAAGAAATCTCTTGTAACGATTAAAGAATCTGTAAAATCTATCTAAGATTGGCACTAGGAAAGGAGGAACATACAGATGGCAAACGTATCTGTTTACAATATCGAAGGTAAAGAAGTTGGAACAATCGACTTAAATGATGCTGTATTCGGTGTAGAAGTAAACGAACACCTTGTACACATGGCAGTTGTAAGCCAGCTTGCAAATAAACGTCAGGGAACACAGAAAGCGAAAACTCGTTCAGAAGTTTCCGGCGGCGGAAGAAAACCATGGAGACAGAAAGGTACCGGTCATGCAAGACAGGGATCTACAAGAGCTCCGCAGTGGACAGGCGGTGGAGTAGTATTCGCTCCGACACCGAGAGATTACTCTTTCAAACTTAACAAGAAAGAAAGAAGAGCAGCTCTCAAATCCGCTCTGACATCAAGAGTAGAAGAAAAGAAATTCATCGTTGTTGATGAAATTAACTTTGATGAAATCAAGACAAAGAAATTCCAGGATGTTCTTAACAACCTGTCAGTATCCAAAGCTCTCGTAGTTCTGGAAGACGGAAACAAAAACGCAGAACTTTCAGCTAGAAACATTGCTGATGTTAAAACTGCTAAGACAAACACAATCAATGTGTATGACATCCTGAAATACAATACAGTAATCGCAACTAAGGCTGCTGTACAGGCAATCGAGGAGGTGTACGCATAATGGCAAACATTCAGTATTATGATGTAATCCTTAAACCGGTAGTAACCGAAAAGACAATGGCTCTTATGGCTGACAAGAAATACACATTCCTTGTACACACAGAAGCTAATAAGACTCAGATCAAAGAAGCTGTAGAAAAAATGTTCCCAGGAACAAAAGTTGCTGGCGTTAACACAATCAACATGGACGGAAAGAACAAACGAGTTCGCGGAACCATGACATTCGGAAAAACAGCTAAGACAAAGAAAGCAATCGTTCAGCTGACAGAAGAATCAGCAGAGATCGAAATCTTCCAGGGACTGTAAGAAACTGGAACCTAAACGGTGCAAATCCGTGACAAAAATAACTAGCAAAATGCGAAAGGAGATAGAGTAATGGGAATTAAAACATACCGCCCATATACACCTTCCAGAAGACATATGACCGGCTCTGATTTCTCAGAAATCACAAAAGCAACACCGGAGAAATCTTTAGTAGTTTCTCTGAGCAAGACTGCCGGACGTAACAATCAGGGTAAAATCACTGTTAGACACCGCGGAGGCGGAGTTAAGAGAAAATATAGAGTAATCGACTTCAAACGTAAAAAAGATGGAATTCCGGCAACTGTAATCGGAATCGAATACGATCCGAACAGAAGTGCTAACATCGCACTTATCTGCTACGCTGATGGAGAAAAAGCTTACATCATCGCACCAGAAGGACTTACAGACGGAATGAAAGTTATGAACGGACCAGAAGCAGAAGTAAGAGTAGGAAACTGCCTGCCGCTTTCAGCTATCCCGGTTGGTACACAGGTTCATAACATTGAGCTTCATCCTGGAAAGGGCGGACAGATGGTTCGTTCAGCAGGAAACAGCGCACAGCTCATGGCTAAAGAAGGAAAGTATGCAACACTTCGTCTTCCTTCAGGAGAAATGAGAATGGTTCCGATCGAATGCCGCGCATCAGTTGGTGTTGTTGGAAATGGCGATCACAACCTTGTAAACATTGGTAAAGCAGGACGTAAACGTCACATGGGTATCAGACCTACAGTTCGTGGTTCCGTTATGAACCCGAATGATCATCCGCATGGTGGTGGTGAAGGTAAGACTGGAATCGGTCGTCCGGGTCCGTGCACTCCTTGGGGTAAACCGGCACTTGGTCTTAAGACTCGTAAGAAAAACAAACAGTCTAACAAGCTGATCATCAGAAGAAAAGACGGTAGAGGAATCAAATAGTTAATTTTCAAGGAGGTTAGAACCTATGGCTCGTTCACTTAAAAAAGGACCATTCGCAGACGCAAGCCTGCTTAAGAAAGTGGAAGCAATGAACGCATCAGGAGACAAAGGTGTTATCAAAACATGGTCTCGTCGTTCTACAATCTTCCCGATTATGGTTGGACATACAATCGCAGTTCATGATGGAAGAAAACATGTTCCGGTATATGTAACAGAAGATATGGTTGGACATAAACTCGGAGAGTTCGTAGCAACCAGAACATACAGAGGACATGGAAAAGACGAAAAGAAATCGAAAGTTAGATAATATTTAACGTATTGAAAGGAGGTTTCATCCCATGGCAAAAGGACATAGAAGTCAAATTAAGAGAGAAAGAAATGCAAACAAGGACACCAGACCTTCAGCTAAGTTATCTTACGCCAGAGTTTCTGTTCAGAAAGCATGCTTCGTATTAGATGCCATCAGAGGTAAGGATGTAACAACAGCGCTTGGTATTTTAACATACAATCCAAGATACGCTTCAAGCATTATAAAGAAATTATTGGAATCAGCTATCGCAAATGCTGAGAATAACAACGGTATGAGTGTTGAAAACCTTTATATTGAGGAATGCTACGCAAATAAAGGACCAACAATGAAGAGAATCAGACCGAGAGCACAGGGCAGAGCTTACAGAATCGAAAAGAGAATGAGTCATATTACACTTGTGCTTAATGAAAGATAAGGAGGGCAATAATGGGACAGAAAGTTAATCCTCATGGCTTAAGAGTCGGTGTTATCAAAGACTGGGACTCTAAATGGTATGCAGAAAAAGATTTTGCTGACTATTTAGTAGAAGATCATAAAATCAGAAAATTTCTGAAGAATAAATTATACAGCGCAGGAGTTTCTAAGATTGAAATCGAAAGAGCTTCTGATCGTGTTAAGATCATCGTTTATACTGCTAAACCGGGTGTTGTAATCGGTAAAGGCGGTTCTGAGATCGAAAAAGTAAAAGCTGAACTTCAGAAAATGACAGATAAGAAAGTTATCGTTGACATCAAAGAAGTAAAAAGACCTGACAAAGATGCTCAGCTCGTTGCTGAAAACATCGCACAGCAGCTGGAAAATCGTATTTCCTTCCGTCGTGCAATGAAATCTTGCATGTCAAGAACTATGAAATCAGGAGCACTTGGTGTTAAGACATCCGTATCCGGACGTCTCGGCGGAGCTGATATGGCTCGTACAGAGTTCTACAGCGAAGGAACTATTCCGCTTCAGACACTGAGAGCAGACATTGACTATGGCTTCGCTGAAGCAGACACAACTTACGGAAAAGTTGGTGTTAAGGTATGGATTTACAAAGGCGAAGTACTTCCAACAAAGGCAGGTAAGGAAGGGAGCGATAAATAATGTTAATGCCAAAAAGAGTAAAACGTAGAAAACAGTTCCGTGGCTCCATGAAAGGTAAAGCATTAAGAGGAAACAAGATCACGAACGGTGAATATGGTCTTGTAGCAATGGAACCATGTTGGATCAGATCTAACCAGATTGAAGCTGCCCGTATTGCTATGACACGTTACATCAAACGTGGTGGTAAGGTTTGGATCAAGATCTTCCCTGATAAACCAGTAACAACGAAACCGGCTGAGACACGTATGGGTTCTGGAAAAGGAACTCTTGAATACTGGGTAGCTGTAGTTAAGCCAGGACGTGTAATGTTCGAACTTGCAGGAGTACCTGAAGAAGTTGCGAAAGAAGCATTACGTCTTGCTATGCACAAATTACCATGTAAATGTAAAATCGTTTCTCGTGCAGACTTAGAAGGCGGTGATAACAGTGAAAATTAAGACATTTGTAGAAGATTTAAAAGCAAAATCTGTTGCAGAATTAAATGAAGAATTAGTAGCTGCTAAAAAGGAACTCTTCAATCTGAGATTCCAGAACGCAACAAATCAGTTAGATAATACAAGCAGAATCAAAGAAGTAAGAAAGAATATCGCAAGAATCCAGACAGTGATCACAGAAAAAAGCCAGAATGCTTAATTAGGTGATATTCAGAAAGGAGTATAACCGTGGAAAGAAACCTGAGAAAAACGAGAGTTGGTAAGGTTGTAAGCAACAAGATGGACAAGACAATCGTCGTTGCAGTAGAAGACCATGTAAAACATCCGCTTTACAATAAGATCGTAAAAAGAACTTACAAACTGAAAGCGCATGATGAAAATAATGAATGCAATATTGGTGATAGAGTAAAAGTTATGGAGACAAGACCGTTATCTAAAGATAAGAGATGGAGACTTGTTGAAATCGTAGAAAAAGTTAAATAGTTTGACTTTGATAAAAGTATAAGGAGGTTTACCTGCATGATACAGCAAGAAAGCAGATTAAAAGTAGCAGATAATACAGGTGCTAAAGAATTACTCTGTATCCGTGTATTAGGCGGTTCTACAAGAAGATATGCAGCTATCGGTGATGTAATCGTTGCTTCGGTTAAAGATGCAACACCAGGCGGCGTTGTTAAAAAAGGTGATGTCGTTAAAGCTGTAGTTGTTCGTACTGTAAACAGCACTCGTCGTAAAGATGGATCATACATCAGATTCGATGAAAATGCTGCTGTTATTATTAAAGATGACAAAAACCCAAAAGGAACTCGTATTTTTGGACCTGTAGCCAGAGAACTTCGTGAGAAACAGTTTATGAAAATTGTTTCACTGGCTCCGGAAGTACTGTAAGGAGGTTCGAGTATGTCAACAATGAAGATCAAAAAAGGCGATACCGTTAAAGTTATCGCTGGAAAAGATAAAGACAAAGAAGGCAAAGTAATCGCAGTAGATCAGAAAAACGGTACAGTCCTGGTAGAAGGCGTTAACATGAGAACAAAACATGCTAAACCAAGCGCTTCTAATCCGGAAGGCGGAATCCTTCATCAGGAAGGACCGATCGATGCATCTAACGTAATGTATGTTCACAAGGGAAAAGCTACAAGAGTAGGTTTCAAACTTGATGGAGACAAAAAAGTACGTGTTGCAAAATCAACAGGCGAAGTAATTGATTAGTTCTAGGAAGGAGGTCAAAGGCTTTGAGTAGACTTAAAGAACAGTACCAGAACGAGATCATTGACGCAATGATCAAAAAATTTGGTTATAAGAATATTATGGAAGTGCCGAAGCTCGACAAGGTTGTTATCAACATGGGCGTTGGCGAAGCAAAAGACAATGCAAAAGCATTAGACTCAGCTGTAGCTGATATGGAAAAGATCACTGGACAGAAAGCAGTTCTGACCAGAGCTAAAAATTCAGTAGCTAACTTCAAAATCCGTGAAGGAATGGCTATCGGATGCAAAGTTACTTTAAGAGGAGAAAAGATGTATGAGTTCGTTGATCGTCTCATCAACCTTGCACTGCCTCGTGTACGTGACTTTAGAGGAGTTAATCCGAACGCATTCGACGGAAGAGGTAACTACGCTCTTGGTATCAAGGAGCAGCTTATCTTCCCAGAAATCGAATATGATAAAGTAGATAAGGTTAGAGGTATGGATGTTATCTTCGTAACAACTGCTAATACAGACGAAGAAGCACGTGAATTGTTAACACAGTTCAACATGCCATTCACAAAATAAGGAGGAAATTTTCATGGCAAAGACAGCAATGAAACTGAAACAGCAGCGCAAACAGAAATTCTCTACAAGAGAATATAATCGTTGCAGAATCTGTGGACGTCCACATGCATATTTAAGAAAATATGGAATCTGCCGTGTATGCTTCCGTGAACTGGCATACAAAGGTGAAATTCCGGGCGTAAAGAAAGCAAGTTGGTAGAAAAGGAGGATAATCCACAATGACTATGAGTGATCCAATTGCAGATATGCTTACAAGAATCCGTAACGCAAACACTGCAAAACATGATACAGTAGATGTTCCGGCTTCAAAGATGAAGATCGCTATCGCTGACATTCTCGTTAACGAAGGATACATCACAAAATATGACATCGTAGAAGAAGGAAACTTCAACACAATCCGCATCACATTAAAATATGGTGCAGATAAGAACGAAAAAGTTATTTCTGGAATCAAAAAGATTTCTAAACCAGGTCTTCGTGTTTACGCTGGTAAAGACGAACTTCCGAGAGTACTTGGAGGACTTGGAACTGCAATCATCTCTACAAATCAGGGCGTGATTACAGACAAAGAAGCCAGAAAGCTCGGCGTAGGCGGAGAAGTTCTTTGCTTCGTATGGTAATAACCAGATAAAATGGAGAAAACGAATGAAATCATATTTCCTGTGATTTCATTCGATACTCAATAAATTGCAACTGAAAACAGAGCAGCCATAAGGTGCTGTTCCGAAAATGTAAGTGTAGGAGGTAAAAGGTATGTCACGTATCGGAAGACATCCAGTAGCGATCCCGGCAGGCGTAACTGTTGAAATCGCAGAGAAGAATGTAGTGACTGTTAAAGGTCCTAAGGGAACTCTCGTAAGAGAACTTCCAGTTGAAATGGAAATCAAAAAAGAAGGCGAAGAAGTTATCGTAACAAGACCGAACGATCTCAAGAAGATGAAATCTCTTCATGGTCTTACAAGAACACTGATCAACAACATGGTAATCGGTGTTACTGAAGGATATGAAAAAGTTCTTGAAGTAAACGGTGTAGGTTACAGAGCTTCCAAATCAGGAAACAAATTAACATTGAATTTGGGATACTCTCACCCGGTTGAGATGGAAGATCCGGAAGGAATCGAAACTGTTCTTGACGGACAGAACAAAATCATCGTTAAGGGAATCAGTAAAGAAAAAGTTGGCCAGTACGCAGCTGAAATCAGAGATAAGAGAAGACCGGAACCTTATAAGGGCAAGGGAATCAAATATGCTGATGAAGTTATCAGACGTAAAGTTGGTAAAACTGGTAAAAAATAAGTAAGGAGAGTGTGAACAAATGGTTAGTAAGAAATCAAGAAGCGAAGTTCGTGTAAATAAACATAGAAAACTGCGTAACCGTTTCAGTGGTACAGCTGAAAGACCGCGTCTCGCTGTGTTTAGAAGTAATAATCATATGTATGCTCAGATTATTGACGATACAGTTGGAAACACTCTGGTTTCCGCTTCCACTCTTCAGAAAGATGTGAAAGCAGAACTGGAAAAAACCAACAACGTTGAAGCAGCAGCATACCTTGGAACAGTAATTGCAAAGAAAGCAATCGAGAAAGGTATCACTTCTGTTGTATTTGACAGAGGAGGATTTATCTATCACGGAAAAATCAAAGCATTAGCAGACGCAGCAAGAGAAGCTGGTTTGAATTTCTAGAAGGAGGACGGACACATGAAACAGGAACGTATTGATGCTAATCAGTTAGAACTTACCGAAAAAGTAGTATCAATCAAACGTGTTACCAAAGTTGTTAAGGGTGGTCGTAACATGAGATTCACAGCTTTAGTAGTTGTTGGCGACGGAAACGGCCATGTTGGTGCAGGTTTAGGAAAAGCAGCTGAAATTCCGGAAGCAATCCGCAAAGGAAAAGAAGATGCTATGAAGAAACTTATCAAAGTTACTTTAGATGAAAACGACAGTATTACACATGATTATATTGGAAAATTCGGAAGTGCTTCTGTACTTCTGAAAAAAGCTCCGGAAGGTACTGGTGTTATCGCAGGTGGACCGGCTCGTGCCGTAATCGAACTTGCAGGTATCAAGAACATCCGTACAAAATCTCTCGGATCTAACAACAAACAGAACGTAGTACTTGCTACTATCGAAGGTTTAAGTCAGCTGAAAGCTCCAGAAGACGTAGCTAAACTTCGCGGTAAAACTGTAGAAGAGATCTTAGGCTAGGGAGGAGATTACAATGGCAAATTTAAAAATCACATTAGTAAAATCAACAATCGGTGCTGTTCCGAAACACAGAAGAACAGTAGAAGCATTAGGCCTTAAGAAGGTTAATAAGACAGTTGTCCTTCCGGATAACGCTGCAACCAGAGGAATGGTTCAGCAGGTAAGACATCTGGTAAAAGTAGAAGAAGAAGCATAAATCTTAGATAGGAGGTGTCACAATGGACTTATCTAATTTAAGACCGGCTGACGGATCAAAACATAGCGATAATTTCAGAAGAGGTCGTGGACACGGCTCAGGAAATGGTAAGACTGCTGGTAAGGGACACAAAGGTCAGAAAGCTCGTTCCGGAGCTCCGAGACCAGGTTTCGAAGGTGGACAGATGCCATTATACAGACGTATTCCTAAGAGAGGTTTCACTTGCAGAAACTCTAAGGAAATCGTTGGAATCAATGTCAGTGCTCTTGAAGTATTTGACAACGATGCAGTAGTTTCTGTTGAAACTCTGATTGAAGCAGGAATCGTAAAACATGCCAGAGATGGTGTTAAAATTCTTGGAAATGGAGAGTTAACCAAAAAGCTTACTGTTCAGGCAAATGCATTCAGCGCAGGTGCTGTAGAAAAGATTGAAGCTGTTGGTGGAAAAGCAGAGGTGATCTAATGCTACAAACATTCCGTAAAGCATTTCAGATTGAAGACATACGGAGAAAAATATTGTATACCCTTGCAATGCTGTTTGTAGTAAGACTCGGATCTCAGCTTCCGACACCGGGAGTTGATCCGACCTATATTCAGAATTTCTTTGCGAACCAGACCGGTGATTCGTTTAACTTTTTTAACGCTTTCACCGGCGGTTCGTTTGAGACGATGTCCATCTTTGCATTGAGTATTACCCCGTATATCACATCTTCCATTATCATCCAGCTTCTTACAATTGCAATTCCAAAGCTTGAGGAAATGCAGAAAGAAGGGGAAGATGGAAGAAAGAAGCTTACCGCATTAACTCGTTATGTGACAGTTGTGCTTGCTCTGATTGAATCTACAGCTATGGCTGTTGGATTTGGACGTCAGGGACTTTTGGAAAAGTTCAATTTTGTAAATGCTGCAATTGTAGTTCTTACATTAACTGCAGGATCTGCATTCCTTATGTGGATCGGGGAACGAATTACAGAAAAAGGAGTGGGAAATGGTATTTCTATTGTCCTGCTCATTAACATTTTATCACGTATTCCAAGTGATATGACCTCACTGTATGAGAAGTTCATCAGCGGCAAAGGTCTTGCCAGTGGAGGACTTGCAGCAATCATCATCATTGCAATCATTCTCGTACTTGTAGTATTTACGGTAATACTTCAGGATGCGGAGAGACGAATTCCGGTTCAGTATTCGCAGAAAGTACAGGGGAGAAAATCAGTAGGTGGACAGTCAACGAACATTCCGCTGAAGGTTAATACCGCCGGAGTAATTCCGGTTATTTTCGCTTCATCTATTATGCAGTTCCCGGTTGTAATTGCTTCATTTATGGGCAAGGGCAACGGAAAAGGCATCGGAAGTGAAATCCTCAGAGGCTTAAGTTCAGGAAACTGGTGTAATCCGAATAAGATTTACTATTCCTGGGGACTTATAGTATATATCGTACTTACGATTTTCTTTGCATATTTCTATACGAGCATTACTTTTAACCCGTTGGAAATTGCAAATAATATGAAAAAAAGCGGTGGATTTATCCCAGGTATCAGACCTGGAAAACCTACTGTGGACTACTTAAATAAGATATTAAATTATATTATCTTTATTGGTGCATGCGGACTTGTAATTGTACAGGTAATTCCGTTTGTGTTCAATGGTGTGTTTGGAGCGAATGTATCATTCGGGGGAACTTCTCTGATCATTATCATCGGTGTTGTTCTTGAGACACTCAAACAGATTGAGTCTCAGATGCTCGTTCGTAATTACACAGGATTTTTGAATGTCAAAGGAAAATCTATGAAAAATAGTTTTCTTGGATATTAAAACAATTGTAGCCCGTTGTCTTTTAGAGTATAATCAAAGACAACGGGCTCTTTTGCCATTATGACATTTGAAGGAGGAATAGTAAAATGAAAATCATTATGTTAGGTGCTCCTGGTGCAGGAAAAGGTACACAGGCAAAAAAAATTGCCGCTAAGTACGGAATTCCTCATATTTCAACAGGAGATATTTTCCGCGCAAATATTAAGAACGGAACTGAACTTGGAAAGAAAGCGAAGACTTATATGGATCAGGGACTTCTTGTTCCGGATGAATTGGTTGTAGATCTTGTTGTAGACCGTGTGAGTCAGGATGACTGTACGAAGGGATATGTACTGGACGGTTTTCCACGTACAATTCCACAGGCTGAGGCGCTTGATAAGGCACTGGAAGCGAAGGGACAGAAGATGGACTATGCAATCGATGTAGATGTTCCGGACGAGAATATTGTAAAGCGTATGGGTGGAAGACGCGCATGCGTAGGATGTGGCGCAACTTACCATCTTGTATATGCTGCACCAAAGAAAGACGGAATCTGTGATGTCTGCGGAGGAGAGCTGATCCTTCGTGATGATGACAAACCGGAGACAGTTGAAAAGAGGCTGCATGTATATCATGATCAGACACAGCCGCTGATCGATTATTATACAAAAGCGGGAATTCTGAAAAGCGTTGATGGAACAGTGGATATGGAAGATGTATTCGGAGCCATTGTTTCTATATTAGGAGAGTAACAGATGCCGATTACGATTAAATCAGAAAGAGAAATTGAACTGATGACAGAAGCCGGAAGGATTCTGGGGATCGTACATAAGGAACTGGAGAAGGCATTAAAACCAGGAATGAGTACACTGGATATCGATGCATTAGGTGAAGAAGTTATTCGCAGCTATGGCTGCGAACCTTCTTTTCTGAATTACAATGGATATCCGGCGTCTATCTGTGTTTCTGTAAATGATGAAATCGTTCATGGGATTCCGTCAGCAAAGCACCTCATAAAAGAAGGTGATATTGTGAGCCTGGACGCAGGAGTGATCTACAAAGGTTATCATTCCGATGCTGCAAGGACACATGCTGTCGGTGAGATCAGACCGGATCTTCAGAAACTGATCGATGTAACGAGGGAAAGCTTCTTCGAAGGAATAAAGTTCGCAAAAGAAGGCAATCATCTGTATGATATATCCCGAGCAATCGGTGATTATGCGGAAAGCTTTGGATACGGTGTTGTCAGGGAACTGTGCGGACATGGAATCGGGACCAGTCTTCATGAATCACCGGAGATTCCGAATTTCCAGATGCGAAGAAGAGGACCGAAGCTGAAAGCCGGAATGACACTGGCAATTGAGCCGATGGTCAATCTCGGAACAGAGCGGATTCGCTGGATGAGTGATAACTGGACGGTAGTGACGGCAGACAGAAAAGAATCAGCACATTATGAAAATACAATTCTGATCACAAAAGACGAACCGAAGATCCTGTCGATTGCAGATGGAAATGTATAACAGAACAGAGGAACAGAAAATGGATAGATGGGAAACAGGAATGCTTGCGAAATCTCTGGCCGGTCATGATAAAGATAAGGTATATGTGATCGTCGGACTGGATGAACAGTTTACATATCTTGCAGACGGGGAGAGGAAAACGCTTCAGAGTCCAAAGAAAAAGAAAAAGAAACATGTACAGCTCATTAGAGAACAACATGAGATTTCCGAAGCGGATGATGTAAAGCTGAAACGGATATTAAAAGAATATAAGATGTCAGAAAAGAAGGAGGACAAATAAATGTCTAAAGCAGATGTAATTGAAATCGAAGGAACAGTAGTAGAAAAACTTCCGAATGCCATGTTTCAGGTAGAACTGGAAAATGGACATCAGGTACTTGCACATATCAGCGGAAAGCTGCGTATGAACTTTATCAAAATTTTACCGGGTGACAAAGTTACTCTGGAACTGTCACCATACGATTTATCTAAAGGAAGAATTATCTGGAGAGATAAATAAAATATTACTTGACAAAACTAAAATCCAGGTGATATAATTTTATGCGAACTGTGCGAGGGACTTTTTCTGCGCACAGGGGGAAAATGCAGACCAGGCAAGGTATGAAAGGAGGATTTGACGTGAAGGTTAGATCATCAGTAAAACCGATTTGCGAAAAATGCAAAGTTATCAAGAGAAAAGGAAGCGTCAGAATTATCTGCGAGAATCCGAAACATAAACAGCGTCAGGGATAGGTTCTGAACACTTAATGAAAGCAAGCCACAGGCGCAGCTTGAATTTAGTGAAAAGACCGCTCCCAAGCCTTAGTGACGACGAGCCGTAGGCGACAGAGGAACTTAGGCGCACGGAGCAGCGAAAGACAGATTTATGTAAACTTAATTAGGCGGCTGATAGAGGATACGCCAGGGTGTGTGTAGAGCGTTATCCACTATTTAATATACATGAACACCACGGGCAAGTGGTTTCTAGTATATTGCTTAAAAACCGGCGGTCATTAGCCGAGAGATCGGTTGCCGGAAAGGATGCGGATACCGAACCGCATCTGGGCTGGGATATCGGACGTGTCTGAGGCATTGGATACATTTTGAAAAGTCCGGTAGGGCTCTTTTTGATAACGGGATGCCCGCAGCCTCATTATAGGACAATGTGAAACCAAAAAAAGAAAGAAAATGGAGGAAATCACAAATGGCTCGTATTGCAGGTGTAGATTTACCAAGAGACAAACGTGTAGAAATCGGATTGACTTATATCTATGGAATCGGAAGAACAAGTGCAACCCGTATTCTCGCAGAAGCAGGAGTTAATCCTGATACTCGCTGCAGAGATCTTACAGATGACGAAGTTAAAAAGATCAGTGCAGTGATCGATGAAACTCAGACAGTTGAAGGTGATCTTAGAAGAGAGATCGCTCTTAACATCAAGAGACTTCAGGAAATCGGATGCTATAGAGGAATCCGTCACAGAAAAGGACTTCCGGTTCGTGGTCAGAAGACAAAGACCAATGCAAGAACAAGAAAAGGTCCTAAGAGAACAGTAGCAAACAAGAAGAAATAATTTCGACAAATAATAAAAAGGAAAGTGTAGGTTAGTTTAAATGGCTAAGAAAGTTACAAAAAAAGTGACAAAAAAACGTGTCAAGAAAAACGTTGAACGCGGACAGGCACATATCCAGTCATCTTTCAATAATACAATCGTTACTTTGACAGATGCACAGGGAAATGCTTTATCATGGGCAAGTGCCGGTGGTCTTGGTTTTAGAGGTTCAAGAAAATCTACTCCATACGCAGCTCAGATGGCAGCTGAAACAGCAGCTAAAGCAGCTCTGCCGCATGGTCTTAAATCAGTAGACGTATTCGTAAAAGGACCAGGTTCAGGAAGAGAAGCAGCAATCCGTGCTCTTCAGGCATGCGGAATTGATGTAACAAGCATCAGAGACGTAACACCGGTACCACACAATGGATGCCGCCCGCCGAAGAGAAGAAGAGTCTAGTCGAATTATTATAGGAGGATACGAACATGGCAGTAAATAGAGTCCCGGTTCTTAAAAGATGCCGTTCCCTTGGAATGGATCCGGTATATCTTGGAATTGATAAAAAGTCTAACAGACAGTTAAAGAGATCCAATAGAAAAATGAGCGAGTATGGTCTTCAGTTGCGTGAAAAGCAGAAAGCTAAATTCATCTATGGTGTATTAGAAAAGCCGTTCCTGAACTACTTCAAGAAAGCAGATCAGATGAGCGGAATGACAGGTGAAAACCTGATGGTTCTTCTTGAATCAAGACTGGATAACGTAGTATTCCGTCTTGGATTTGCAAGAACAAGACGTGAAGCAAGACAGATCGTTGATCACAAACAGGTTCTTGTTAACGGAAAACAGGTTAACATCCCTTCTTACCTCATTAAAGCAGGTGATGTGATCGAGATTAAAGAAGGTAAAAAATCTTCACAGAGATACAAAGATATCGTAGAAGTTACAGGTGGACGTCTTGTTCCAGAATGGCTTGAATCAGATATCGAAAACCTGAAAGGAACAGTTAAAGAACTTCCTACTCGTGAAGCAATCGATGTTCCAGTTGACGAAATGATGATCGTCGAGTTATATTCTAAATAGAACGCATTCATATAAAATGCAATACTTAACGAACCTGATTCCTGGGTTCGTTAAGGTTCTGTTAGGAAATATCCTGTTTTTTATCGAAAACAGGACAAAAACTGACACCCTCAACATACAAAAACCCATAAGGAGGGACCAAAATAGTGTTTGATTTTAATAAACCTAATATTGAAATTGCAGAAATTTCAGATGATAAGAAGTATGGCAGATTTGTTGTAGAACCACTTGAAAGAGGATATGGTACAACACTTGGAAACTCTCTGAGAAGGATTATGCTTTCTTCTCTGCCGGGAGCTGCAATCAGCCAGATTAAAATCGACGGAGTATTGCATGAGTTCAGTTCTATTCCGGGCGTAAAGGAAGACGTAACTGAAATTATCATGAACTTAAAAACACTCGCAATTAAGAATTCTTCCGAGACAGATGAGCCGAAAACAGCTTACATCGAATTTGAGGGAGAGGGCGTAGTTACAGCTGCTGATATTCAGGCAGATTCTGATATTGAAATCATGAATCCGGAAACTGTAATCGCTACACTTAACGGCGGTGCAGACAGCAAGCTTTATATGGAACTGACTATCACAAAGGGAAGAGGATATGTAGGTTCTGATAAGAATAAGACAGAAGATATGCCGATTGGTGTGATTCCGATCGACTCTATCTATACACCGGTTGAGCGTGTAAATCTTACAGTTCAGAATACTCGTGTCGGACAGATTACCGATTATGATAAACTCACACTTGATGTTTATACAAATGGTACTCTTGCACCGGATGAAGCAGTCAGCCTTGCTGCAAAAGTATTAAATGAACATCTCAAGCTCTTTATTGATCTTTCTGAAGTTGCTCAGTCAGCGGAAGTTATGATTGAAAAGGAAGACGATGAAAAAGAAAAAGTTCTTGAAATGAGTATTGATGAACTTGAACTTTCTGTTCGTTCATATAACTGTCTGAAGAGAGCAGGAATCAATACTGTAGAAGAACTTACAAACAGAACATCAGAAGATATGATGAAAGTTCGTAACCTTGGACGTAAATCTCTTGAAGAAGTTCTTGCTAAATTAAAAGAACTTGGTCTTGAACTCAGCCAGGGAGACGAATAAGGAGTTCCCGTTTCGCATGTGAATACAGGCAGAAACACTGACACACGATCTGGCTAGTAAGCCCGATGAAAGCATAACCAGATGGCATATCCGCAGTAAGACCGAAAGTGCATGCCGGTATGTCCCGAATAATGGAGGATAAAAAAATGGCAAAGTATAGAAAACTTGGAAGAACAGCAAGTCAGAGAAAAGCATTACTGAGAAATCAGGTAACAATGCTTCTTCAGCACGGAAAAATCAGAACAACAGAAGCTAAAGCTAAAGAAATCCGTAAGATCGCAGAAGGTCTTATCGCTTCAGCTGTAAAAGAAAAAGATAACTTCGAAGAAGTTACAATCAAAGCTAAAGTTGCTAAGAAAGATGCAGAAGGCAAGAGAGTTAAAGAAGTAGTAGATGGTAAGAAAGTTACTGTATACGAAGAAGTTGAAAAGACAATCAAAAAAGATAATCCGTCAAGACTTCATGCAAGACGTCAGATGCTGAAAGTACTTTACCCTGTAACAGAAGTTCCGACTGCTGCAGCTGGAAAGAAGAAAAATACAAAAGAAGTTGATCTGGTAGACAAACTGTTTACAGAGATCGCTCCGAAGTATGCAGACCGCAACGGCGGATATACAAGAATCATCAAAATTGGACAGCGTAAAGGTGACGCTGCAATGGAAGTTATTCTTGAGCTTGTATAATCAAATGAGATCGAAAGCCACAGGCATTTATGTCTGTGGTTTTTTGTGTATATAGTGAGCTGGTCTGCTCGATTTCTACCTTTCTTTCTGATAAAAGTCAGTGTATAATAGAAAACATCTGAAAAGAATGTCCTTTAACAGACGTGAAGGAGGAACGACATGGGACGTGTAGGACGATTTATTTTAAAGGTTGCGGCAGTATTGATATTGATTGTATCGGCGGGTACATTTGCACTTTCTTTATTTACAGGAGAGACAAGAAATGGGGATAATCTGCAAAGCGAGTTCGATTATCTGATCACAGTGGGAATTTCACAGAGTGGAGAAGAAAGCTCATGGAAGGATGCAAATACAGCGTCTTTTATGGATACATTTGTCAAATCAAACGGCTATGAAGCGGTGTATGCAGATGCAGGTAGCGATCAGGAAAAACAGATTGAAGATGTGGAAGGATTTATAAAACAGGGTGTGGACTATATCATTCTGAATCCGATTTCTGAAATTGGCTGGGATGATGTGCTGGAAGATGCAAAAAAGGCACATATTCCTGTAATCCTTGTGAATAACGGTGTTGATACGGATGACAGCAGTCTGTATTCGTGCATGCTTGGAAGTGATTACGGAAAACAGATGAAAAAGGCAGGAAAATGGTTGGATGAATATCTGAAAGAAGAGGAGGAGAAAAAGGCAGAGAAAGAAAAGGCGGCTTCTGAGGCACCGACTCAGGAAGAATCGGAACAGACGGACAGTGAAGATACGGAAGTAAATACAGACAGTTCAAAAGCGACAGATAGCAGTGCATCCATTTTTAATAAAATTATGAAAAGCAGTTCAACGGCGAAGGATGAGGCGGATTCGACAGAGGAGGAGCAGACAGAAGAAGACATTACCATCAAGATCGCCGCGATTCAGGAATCCATCGGCTCGGAAGAGCAGCTGACGAGAGCGCAGGGATATCAGACTATGCTGGAGAGGTATTCGGACTGGGAGATGGTGGCACAACAGACCGGTGACAATTCCAGAGAAGAGGCAGAGAAAGTCATGAAACTATTTCTTGAGCAGGAACCGGATTTACGGGTAGTGTTTGCTGAGAGTGACGAGATGGCACTGGGAGCCATCGATGCGATCGGGAAATCAGGAAAGACCTGTGGAGAGGACGGAGATATTATTGTGATTTCATTTGGTGGAAGCAAAGCGGGGATCGAAGCTGTAAAAGAAGGTAAATTGAATGTAACCTTTGAATGCAATCCTGGCCAGGGACCGAAAGCGGCAGAACTGATCCAGAGACTGGAATCGGATATTTCCATTGATAAGGAACAATACGTGGAAGAAACATATTTTGATGGAACTATGGATTTGGATGAAATTATAGAAAACAGAACATATTAAAGGCAGGAAGAAGAATGATAAAAGTATTTTTGGTTGAAGATGAAATTATTATCAGAAATGGGATCAAGAACAGTATTAATTGGGAAATGCATGGATATGACTTTGTCGGAGAGGCAAGTGATGGAGAACTTGCGTTACCGATGATTCTTGAAAAAAAACCAGACATCCTGATCACGGATATTAAGATGCCTTTTATGGATGGACTGGAACTCAGTGAGCAGGTTAAAAAAGTACTTCCGGCTACGAAAATCATGATTCTGAGTGGATATAATGAGTTTGATTATGCAAAGATGGCGATTAAGATCGGTGTAACCGATTACCTTCTGAAGCCAATTTCTTCAGAAAAATTGTTGGATGCAGTTAACAAAGTAGCAGAAGAAATCCGGAAAGAGCAAAGTGAAAAAGAGCAGATGAATCAATATGCCCGTGAAATGCAGGAAAACAAAGAAAGTGAAAAGTTTCAGTTTTTCAATCAGGTGTTTGCAGGAAGTATGCCATTTGGAGAATGTCTGGAGCAGGGAAAGCAGCTGGGAATTGAAATCAGTGCAGAGGGATATTGTGTGATCCTCTTTAAGATCATTATGATCGATCATCCGATGGATTATAACGAGGATATTGTAAGTGCAACTGAAGATATAGAAAATCTGAGTGAGCAGACAGAAAAGCTCCTGTGGTTCCGGAGAGGTGTAGAAGGATGGGGATTTATTGCACAGGGAGCTGTTGGTGAAGAACTGACTGCGAGAGCTCAGACATTTAGGGAAGATCTGGAAAAAGTTCTGGAAAAATATAAAAATCTGGAATATTTTGGAGGAATTGGAAGTCAGGTGGGGAGGTTCAGTGAGATAAAAAGATCCTACAATGATGCAAACAGAGCCTTTGCGGAGCGTTTTTCGAGAAGTTTGAGACAGTTTGTGAGTTATTCAGAGGTTCATCAAGTGGGGGTTCAAAATGACGTTGAGATGCACAGACTCGGAACCATGGCGGAGAATCGGAAAATGCTGGAGCGTTTCCTGAAGACAGGAACGGAAAATGAAGTAAAAAGCTTTATGGATGCATATTTTGATGCAATTGGTGAGCAGAACCTGCAGTCGATGATGTTGAGACAGTATATTGTAATGGATACTTTTATCAGCGTTCAAAGTCTGGGAGATAGTTTGAACATTGAAAAAGAAGATATTGAAAGAGAGCTTGGCGATGTGCAGGAGGTATCGCAGTATGTGCAGGAACTGGAGGCAACGAGGAAGTACCTGGAAAATATAGTCAGACGAATGATCCGGTTAAGAGAGCAGGCATCGGGCAGACGCTATTCAGAAATTATTGAAAAAGCGAGAGATTATATCGGACAAAATTATATGTCAGAGAATATTTCACTGAACCTGGTGGCTTCGAGCGTCAACATCAGTCCGAGCTATTTCAGCTCTTTGTTTAGTCAGGAGGTTGGCTCAACCTTTGTAGAATATCTGACGGGTGTTCGTATGGAAAAAGCAAAAGAGCTTCTGATGTGTTCGGATAAGAGGACATCGGACATCGGATATGAGGTGGGATACAAAGATTCCCATTATTTCAGCTATATATTCAAAAAGACACAGGGATGTTCGCCGAAGGAATTCCGTTCAAGAGGAAGGGGATAAAATATGAAGGTGAAATATAAGAACTGGTCGATCAATAAGAAACTGCTTTCCATTTCGCTGTCAGCATTTCTGCCAATGGTAATTCTGGCCGCCTATTTGATCGTGTCTTTAAATAATGCGGCATCAGCTTATTCTGAGATTACAAAAAGTATTGCCTATGCCAACCGTTATGTGAAAGACTTTAAAAGTCGGCTGGACTATAGTGTGTATCTTGCTGTGGTAAGTAATAAGCAGCTTAAGGAGGTCGGAGATGGAGTTACAACGGTAAATGGAGTAGTGACGGTGAATCCATACGACTATATTACGGAGATGGAAGAGGCGTGTGATAAGATGACGCAAAATGCGACGGTTCCGCTCACCCAGTCACAGGCGGGACGTATTAAAAATTCACTGTCTTCACTCCGTTTTTGTGTACAGGATCTGGATAAACAGATTAAAGAACGGACTTCTTATGATGAGAGAATGGAATATTTTAACAGTAATGTCAAAGATCTGACGACACTGGTACAGACCGGAATCCAGGACTATGTCTATCTGGAAACTTCCAATTTTGTGACTGTACAGACGGAACTGAACCGGAATAACCGTAATTCGACCATTTTGGCGGTCGGAGTAGCAATTGTTGCGATGAGTATTTCCCTGCTGCTCAGTGGACGAGCAGCACGAAGTGTGACAAGACCAATCCGCGATCTGTGTGATCTGACAGAGAAGGTTGCCGGTGGTGATTTCTCTGTAAAAACACAGGTCGAAGCAGGGGACGAGATTGCGGTGCTCACGCGGAGCTTTAACGATATGACAGAGGAAATCGGGATTCTGGTAGATGATATCCGGAAAAAACAGGAAAATCTCAGAATTATTGAGAACCGACTTCTGCAGGAACAGATCAATCCACATTTCCTTTACAATACTCTTGATGCCATTGTCTGGCTTGCTGAGGAAAATAAAAGTGCAGAGGTTGTGAAAATGGTAACCTCGCTCTCTGATTTTTTCCGCACAACCTTAAGCAAAGGACATGATTATATTACAGTAAAAGAAGAGCGGACGCATATTGAGAGCTATCTGGAGATCCAGCAGTTCCGCTATCAGGATATCCTGGACTATGGGATCCAGATGGATGAGGAGATCTACGGCTACATTATACCGAAGCTTACACTGCAGCCTCTTGTCGAAAATGCGCTTTATCATGGAATTAAGAATAAGCGGGGGAAAGGTAAAATCCTGATTACCGGTAAAAAGCAGGGGGATAAAATCATTTTCCAGGTCATTGACAATGGAAAAGGTATGACAGAGGAAGAACTGAACAGTCTCCGGAAAAAGATGGCAGGGACGGATACAGGAGATGAAGCGAAGGGCTTTGGTGTATCGAATGTGAACCAGAGAATCAAGTATTATTACGGGGGAGAATACGGAGTGTTCTTTGAAAGCAAGGAAAATGAAGGCACAAATGCGACGATCATCATAGCGGCTAAAAATATTCAACTTCTATCATAAAAAAACTAACTTTTTCACAGAAAAGCAGAAAATATTCTACCAAAAGAGGAAGATTTTCCGTTTTAAAAGTATGAAAATTTTATTATTATAAGTACATCAAGAGGTTAAGAAAACCCAATGAAGGAGGAACATGTAAAATGAAAAAAAGAAAAGTGTTAGCAGTATTGTTATGTGCAGCGATGACAGCAGCTTTAGCAGTTGGATGCGGTGGAAGCAAAGGATCTGACAGCAGCGACAAGAGCAGTGATTCATCAAGCTCATCCGATGATGTGATCACAGTAGGCTTCTCGCAGGTAGGTGCAGAATCTGACTGGCGTACAGCAAACTCTCAGTCAATGAAAGACACATTCAGCAAAGAAAACGGATATGACCTGATCTTTGATGATGCTCAGCAGAAACAGGAAAACCAGATCACAGCAATCCGTAACTTCATCCAGCAGGAGGTTGATTACATTCTTCTTGCACCTGTTACAGAGACAGGATGGGATACAGTTCTTCAGGAAGCAAAAGATGCAGACATCCCGGTAATCATCGTTGACCGTATGGTTGATGTATCTGATGACAGCCTTTACACAACATGGATCGGAACCGATGCTCTTTGTGAAGGTCGTAAAGCAGCTGAATGGCTGAACGGATTTGCAGAAGCAAAAGGAATCGCAGCATCTGATATCCATATCGCTGATATCCAGGGAACAATCGGATCTACAGCTCAGATCGGACGTACAAAAGGTCTTGAAGAAGGCGTTGATAAATACGGATGGGATCTTGTGGCTCAGCAGACAGGTGAATTTACACAGGCTAAAGGTCAGGAAGTTATGGAGTCTATGCTGAAACAGTATGACAACATCAACGTAGTATACTGCGAGAACGATAACGAAGCATTCGGAGCAATCGATGCAATCGAAGCAGCAGGTAAGACAGTTGGATCTGATATCGCTAACGGCGAAATCATGGTAATTTCTTTCGATACAACACATGCAGGACTTCAGGATGTTCTTGATGGAAAGATCGAATGCGATGTAGAGTGTAACCCACTTCACGGACCACGTGCTGAAGAACTTATCAAAAAACTTGAAGCTGGCGAAGACGTTGATAAACAGAACTATGTAGATGAAGAAATCTTTGCTCATGATGACACAGTTAAATCTGTAAAAGCTACAAACAGCTTAGACGAAGAAAAAGATTTTGATGTAACACCACTTACACAGGATATTCTTGACAAACGTGCATACTAAAATGCATTAGGAAAGTCGGATATATAATTTGACAGACACATAAGGGTGGTTGAATAGAGAGGCGTGGTAGATAATAATCGGAATGTGCCGGATATTTATACTACGCCCTCTTTATTGAAAAAAAGGAAAGCAGGTGGAAGAGTATGGAGGGTAATGTTGTACTTACAATGCGGGATATTTCCAAGACATTTCCCGGTGTAAAAGCATTGCAGCATGTTGATTTTACACTTCGCAAGGGCGAAATTCACGCTCTGATGGGTGAGAACGGTGCAGGTAAATCTACACTGATCAAGGTTCTTACCGGTGTACATGAATTTGAAAATGGCGAGATCCGTCTGGATGGAAAAGACGGTCCGATTATTAATAAATCACCTCAGGACGCACAGAACAATGGTATCAGTACTGTATATCAGGAAGTTAACCTTTGTCCGAACCTGACGGTGGCAGAAAATCTGTTTATTGGACGCGAACCAAGAAAAGCAGGATTTATTGACTGGCGTACAATGAACAAACGAGCAACAGAATTGCTTAAGAGTCTTGAAATTGATGCTTCAGCTACCCAGAAGCTGGAAGAGGTTTCTCTGGCAAGACAGCAGATGATCGCAATCGCACGTGCAGTTGATATGAAATGTAAGGTTCTGATCCTTGATGAGCCAACTTCATCTCTGGACGATGATGAGGTTGCAAAGCTGTTCAAACTGATGAACAGACTGAAAGATGAAGGTGTAGGTATTATTTTCGTAACACACTTCCTGGAACAGGTATATGAGGTCTGTGACAGAATCACAGTTTTACGAAATGGGGAACTGGTTGGCGAATACGAAGTCAAAGATCTGCCAAGAGTTATGCTTGTTGCCAAGATGATGGGTAAAGACTTTGATGATCTTGCAGATATCAAGGGAGATCATGCAGAACTCAAAGAATTCATCCCGGTTATCGAGGCAGAAGGACTTGGCCATAAAGGAACGATCAAACCGTTTGATATGACGATCAACAAAGGTGAGGTTGTCGGATTTACAGGACTTCTTGGATCCGGACGTTCGGAACTTGTCCGTGCAATTTATGGAGCTGATAAAGCGGATTCCGGTAAACTGAAAGTTAACGGAAAAGAAGTGAAGATTCATGCTCCGATCGATGCAATGAAGCTTGGTATGGCATATCTTCCGGAAGACAGAAAGAAAGATGGTATCATCGCAGATCTGTCTGTCCGTGAAAATATTATTATCGCACTTCAGGCGAAAAAAGGTATGTTCCATCCAATGAGCAGAAAAGAAATGGATGAAGCAGCAGATAAATATATTAAGATGCTTCAGATTAAGACAGCAAGCCGTGAAACTCCGATCAAGAGTCTGTCAGGTGGTAACCAGCAGAAGGTTATCATTGGTAGATGGCTTCTTACCAATCCGGATTTCCTGATCCTGGATGAACCTACAAGAGGTATTGATATCGGAACCAAGACAGAGATCCAGAAACTGGTACTTGATCTTGCAGATCAGGGAATGTCGGTTGCATTTATTTCTTCAGAAGTAGAAGAAATGCTCCGTACCTGTTCACGTATGGCAGTTATGCGAGACGGTAAGAAGGTTGGAGAAATTTCCGGTGATGAATTATCACAGGAAGGTATCATGAAAGCAATCGCAGGAGGTGAAGAGTAATGAGCACAAATAAATCAACATGGAAAAAGCTTACCTCTATGAGGCTTTTCATGCCACTGGTGTGTCTGCTTGCAATCATTATCGTAGCTACAATTACAATTCCGGGCTTCTTAAGCATGTCTCTTAAGAATGGAGTTCCATACGGATATCCGGTCGATGTGATCAACCGTGCATCCGAGCTGGTTATTTTGTCAGTTGGTATGACACTTGTTACAGCAGCTTCCGGAGGACAGGACATCAGTGTCGGAGCTGTTATGGCAGTCGCAGCAGCTGTATGCTGCCAGATCCTTTCCGGTGGGGAAGTATCTGTAAACTCTCTGTCAGCACCGATTATCGTTGCATTCCTTGCAGCACTGGTTGCTTCAGGAATCTGCGGTGCATTTAACGGATTTCTGGTTGCAAAGCTGAATATTCAGCCGATGGTTGCGACATTGATCCTTTACACAGCAGGACGTGGTATCGCCCAGCTGATCACAGACGGACAGATTACATATATCCGTGTGAAATCTTATCAGGTATTCGGAAGCTATGTCGGAAAATTCCCGATTCCGATGCCAGTTGTAATTGCAATTATCGTAGTTATCATTGCATATGTTATTTTGAAAAAGACAGCTCTTGGACTTTATATCGAGAGCGTTGGTATTAACGGAACCGCATCCAGACTGGTCGGACTTAATTCAACCATGATCAAGTTCCTTACTTACCTGATCTGTGGTGTACTTGCAGGTGTTGCAGGATTTGTGGCTTCCAGCCGTATCTACTCAGCAGATGCCAACAACATTGGTCTGAACCTTGAAATGGATGCCATCCTTGCAGTTGCCCTTGGTGGAAATGCCCTTGGTGGTGGTAAGTTCAGCCTGATGGGATCTGTGATCGGAGCTTATACAATCCAGGCACTTACAACTGTTCTTTACGGATTGAATGTATCAGCTGATCAGCTTCCGGTCTACAAGGCAATCGTTGTTGTAGTCATCGTTGTCCTTCAGAGCCCGGTATTCAAGAAATTTATTGCAGTGCAGAAAGAAAAAAGAACATCAAAGGCTGCAGTGAAAGGAGGAGCTAACTAATGAAAGCAAAAGTATCCGGAACAAAAAAGAAAATTAACGGAACGACATTCCTCCTTATGATTACAATTTTACTGTTTGTTGTAATGTACGCAGCAGGTATGATCGTATTTAACGACAAAGGTTTTGCAAAACCGCAGATGTTCCTGAATCTGTTCATTTCCAATGCAGGTCTTCTGGTTATCGCGATGGGCGAAACGATCGTTATGATCACAGCTGGAATCGATATCTCAGTTGGTTCTGTTACAGCACTTGTATGTATGGTTGCTGCAAACCAGATGGAAAATCACGGTGCAAGCGCTTATACCGCACTTCTTATGGCACTGGTGATCGGACTTCTCTTTGGTCTGGTTCAGGGATTCCTGGTATCTTATCTGGAGATCCAGCCATTCATTGTTACACTGGCAGGTATGTTCTTTGGACGTGGTATGACATCAATCATCAGTACAGATATGATTTCTATCAAAAATGCAACTTTCATGGCATGGGCTAAATACAAAATTTACATGCCGTTTGGTTCTTACAGTAAGAGGGGAAAATTCCTCCCGGCATATATTTATCCGACAGTTATCATTGCAATCATCGTTCTGATCGTAATCATAATCGTTATGAAGTATACAAAATTCGGACGTTCTGTATATGCGATCGGTGGAAATGAACAGAGTGCACTTATGATGGGACTGAATGTTAAGAGAACAAAAATGGCTGCATACCTTCTGGACGGCTTTCTTGCAGGACTCGGCGGATTCCTTTTCTGTATGAACAGCTGTGCCGGATTCGTAGAACAGGCAAAAGGTCTTGAGATGGATGCGATTTCAGCAGCCGTTATCGGGGGTACACTACTTAGTGGTGGTGTCGGAACTCCATTCGGAACCCTGTTCGGTGTACTGATCAAAGGAACGATTTCCAGTCTGATCACTACACAGGGAACACTTTCAAGCTGGTGGGTACGAATCGTACTTTCCGCACTCCTCTGCTTCTTCATCGTTCTGCAGTCTGTATTTGCAAGCCTGAAGAAGAAAAACTAAAGAAAGAACAGTACTTGAAATATTACAGGCGAAAAGAAAAAACGACGGGTATTGACGGAAACTTTTTAATTGCCTATAATAAAAAAGTAGGATTTAAACACCGGATGTTCATATCGTACATCCGGTGTTCTTTTTGTAAGTATTGAGTATAAAGGGGAAGGAGGAAGATGAGATATGAAAATAGGGATTGCGAATGACCATTCTGCAGTGGATATGAAAAAGCAGGTGGTAGAGTATCTTGTGGAAAAAGGATATGAAGTTGTCAATTACGGAACTGATTCTTATGAGAGCTGTCCTTATCCGAAATATGGGGAAAAGATTGGAAAAGCAGTTGCAGACGGAGAAGTGGATCTCGGAGTTGCAATCTGTGGAACCGGTCTTGGAATTTCCATGGCAGCCAATAAGGTTCACGGTGTCCGCGCAGCGGTGTGTTCTGAACCATATACGGCAAAGATGGCAAGAGAACATAATAATGCAAATGTGATTGCGTTCGGTGCAAGAGTAATTGGAATCGAGATGGCAAAGATGATCCTTGATACATTTCTTGGTGCAGAGTTCCTTGGGGGACGTCACCAGGATCGTGTAGATATGATTATGGCGATCGAAGAAAATCAATAGCGCGGATGAAAAACAACAAGAGCAGATAAAGGCAATGAAAAAAGCTTTTATCTGCTCTTGGTGTGTATATGGTGAGTCAAGTGCAGATTGGCGCCTGCACAAGGTTCTGCATTTGGTGAAGGGAAGAGGTTACAGAAGTACGTGAATCGAAAAAAGCTTGTTATACTTGTTTTGGTGGCATCAAAAAACAATACCATATTATTTGATGTTTTATAAGAAGTGCACAAAAGATACAAAAAGAAGAATACAAGTTAGGGCCTCGATGAAAAACAAATATGTATTCAAGTTGTACATATATAATAAATACAACTTAGCAAAAATATACAAAAGTTGTACGATAATTTGTAACATATTACGGGTTGAAAATCAGGTGTTTCTTAAGGTATATTAGAGGTAAGGAGAGCAGGGGATTTGTATGTAAATCAGGGGGAAAAGAAGAAAAAAGTGAAAGAAACATCAGCAAAATATGAAGGAATTGTAAGATGGATCCGAGAACAGATTGAAGCGGAAGAACTGCAGCCGGGAGAGCGGATAGAGTCAGAATACCAGCTTTGTGACCGGTTTGGGGTAAGCCGTCAGACTGTCAGACATGCGATCGCTGTTCTGGAAAAAGAAGGTATGATCGAGAAACGCCGTGGAAGTGGGACTTATATAAAGGAAAGTGGCATCATCGGGGTCAGACGGAAAAAAACGATGCAGATCGCAGTGATGACAACTTTTGTTCAGGAATATATTTTTTCTGGTATTATTCAGGAAATCGAGAACAAGATGTCACGCGCCGGATATGGAATCCAGATTTCCATCACCAACAATTCTGTAGACAAAGAACGTTTTATATTGAAAAGCATTCTGGATAAGAAAAGAGTGGATGGAATTATAGCAGAACCGACAAAGAGTGGCCTTCCTAATCCAAATCTCGATCTGTACAGGCAGATCATGGAGCAGGGAATCCCGGTGATCTTTATCAATAGCTATTATCCGGAACTGAAAGCGCCGCATGTAAGTCTTGATGACAAGATAGCAGGGAAGATGGCGACGAAATATCTGATCCAGTGCGGACACCGTGAGATCGCAGCGATTTTCAAGGCAGATGACGGGCAGGGACACAGAAGGTATGCCGGTTATATCGAAGCTTTAATGGAAGCAGATATCAGGATCGAAGATAAACGGATTGTCTGGATTGATACCGAAGATGTGCGCAATCGCAATATGCGTGAGGAGAGCAGCTGGATTTTAAGAAGGATTCAGGGATGTACGGCATGTGTATGCTACAACGATGAGGTTGCGAGCAACCTTGCGGCGACATGTCTGGAACAGAAGATCAAAGTGCCGGACAAGATGTCGATTATTGGAATCGATGATTCTGATCTGGCAAATTATTGCGAAGTACCGCTCGCTTCTGTGAAGAATCCGATCCGGGAGCTAGCGAAGAAGGCAGCAGAAGAGATCCTTGATCTTATGCAGGAGAAAGAAGTGCCGGACAGTGTGGAACTGAAACCGGAGATTATCAACCGGAGTTCTGTAAAAATCATCAAATAGAAATATTTATCAAATCAAATATATTTTATGAAAGGAAAGGTAAAGAAAAAATGAGTGATGTAAAAAGTATGATCGAAGCGGGAAAGACTTCCCTTGGAATCGAGTTTGGTTCCACACGAATCAAAGCAGTTCTGGTAGGAGAAGATAATGCACCGATTGCTTCGGGAAGCCATGAATGGGAGAACCGTCTTGACAACGGTGTCTGGACTTACACGTTAGAGGATATCTGGACTGGCCTTCAGGACTGCTACAGAGATCTTGCCGTAGATGTGAAGAAGCAGTATGACGTAGAGCTTACTACTGTCGGAGCACTTGGATTCAGTGCCATGATGCATGGATATATGGTATTTGACAAAGCAGGAGAACAGCTTGTACCGTTCCGTACATGGAGAAATACAATGACAGAGCAGGCAGCAAAAGAACTGACAGAATTATTCCGTTTCAATATGCCACAGAGATGGAGCGGAGCACATCTGTATCAGGCAATCCTGAACAAAGAAGAGCATGTAAAGGATATTGATTTTATTACAACGCTTGCGGGTTATGTACACTGGAAACTGACAGGAGAGAAAGTCCTTGGCGTTGGTGACGCATCCGGAATGTTCCCGATCGACAGCACAACACGTAACTGGAATAAAGAGATGCTTGCCAAGTTCGATGAACTGGTTGCACCGAAAGGATATCCTTGGAAAGTAGAAGATATCCTTCCGAAAGTTTTGGTTGCAGGTGAAAAGGCAGGAACACTTACCGAAGAAGGTGCAAAGCTTCTGGACCCAACAGGAAAGCTTCAGGCAGGCATTCCGGTATGCCCTCCGGAAGGTGATGCAGGAACCGGTATGGCAGCTACGAATAGCGTCAGAGTCCGCACCGGTAATGTATCAGCAGGAACCAGTGTATTTGCAATGGTTGTTCTTGAAAAAGCACTTGAGAAAGTACATGAAGAGATCGATATGGTAACAACACCTGCAGGAGATGCCGTGGCAATGGTTCACTGCAACAACTGTACTTCAGATCTGAATGCATGGGTAAATATTTTCAAAGAATTTGCAGAAGCATTCGGTATGAAAGTCGATATGAACGATCTGTTCGGAACTCTTTACAACAAAGCTCTGGAAGGTGATGCAGACTGTGGCGGTCTGATGTCTTATAACTTCTTCGCAGGAGAACCGGTTGTTGGATTTGATGAAGGACGTCCGTTATTTGTTCGTATGCCAGACAGCAAATTCAATCTTGCAAACTTCATGAGAGCAAATTTATATGCATCTCTGGAAGTCCTGAAAGTCGGAATGGACATTCTTCTGAAAGAAGAGAAGGTAGTCGTTGATGAGATTCTCGGACACGGTGGACTCTTTAAGACAAAAGGCGTTGGACAGAGCATCCTGGCAGCAGCACTTGACACACCGGTATCTGTTATGGAGACAGCCGGAGAAGGCGGAGCATGGGGAATCGCACTTCTTGCATCTTACATGAACAACAAGGCAGAAGACGAAGCCCTGGATGATTATCTGGATGCAAAAGTATTTGCAGGACAGAAGGGTACAAAGATGGATCCGGATCCGAAGGATGTAGAAGGATACAATACATTTATCGAACGCTTCAAGAAGACGCTTCCGATCATGAAAGCTGCAACAGAGACTATGAAATAGAACCCGAAATATTTTACATAAACACAGTAGGAGGCTAAAGCAATGTTAGAAGAACTGAAAAAAGAGGTTTATGAAGCCAATATGCTTCTGCCTAAGTATGGACTTGTCACATTTACCTGGGGCAATGTCAGCGGAATCGACCGCGAAAGCGGGCTTGTTGTGATCAAACCGAGCGGTGTTGATTATGACAAAATGACAGCAGATGACATGGTTGTTGTAGACCTGGAAGGAAACCGCGTGGAAGGCAACTTAAATCCGTCTTCTGATACGGCAACACATCTGGAACTCTACAAAGCGTTCCCGGATATGGGTGGTATCGTCCATACACATTCCCCATGGGCAACCAGTTGGGCACAGGCAGGAAGAGGAATCCCTTGCTACGGAACCACACATGCCGACTATATGTACGGTGAGATCCCATGTGTCCGCAATCTGACAAAAGAAGAAATCGACGAAGCATATGAGAAGAATACAGGAGTTCTCATTGTGGAACATTTCAAAGGTACAGAATACATGGCAATGCCTGCAGTACTCTGCAAGAACCACGGACCATTCACCTGGGGAACCGATCCACACAATGCAGTACATAATGCAGTCGTACTCGAAGAAGTAGCTAAAATGGCAGCCCGCTGCGAAATGATCAATCCAGACGTAAAACCTGCCCCACAGGAATTACAGGATAAACACTACTACAGAAAACACGGTAAAGACGCGTACTATGGACAAGGCTAAAGCACTTAATGAATGCGAGCCGTAGGCGACACATGAATTTAGTGCGTTGCCTGTTCGGCGCACTTAGCGAGCGGGAGCGTATGCGACTGCGAGCTTAGTAAGACCGAACTTGTATTGGGAAGATAGAGTAAATCAATCGGACAACACAGTTAGCTATTTTACAGGTTTCATGCGAATGCCAATGCTCATCTCACGAGCTATGCTCGTGAGATGAGCCCACATATCGTAGTAAATCATTCGACAAAGAAATCCAACAAAAAGGAGAATAAAAACATGTTAGTACAGAAAGATTACAAATTTTGGTTTTGCACAGGATCACAGGATTTATACGGAGATGAATGCCTCGCACACGTAGCAGAGCATTCACAGATCATCGTAAAAGCCCTCAATGAATCAGGAATTCTTCCATACGAAGTAGTCTGGAAACCAACCCTGATCACGAATGAAGTAATCAGAAGAACTTTCAACGAAGCAAATACAGATGAAAACTGTGCAGGTGTTATTACATGGTGCCATACATTCTCACCGGCAAAATCATGGATTCTCGGATTAAAAGAACTGAGAAAACCATTACTTCACCTTCATACACAGTTCAACCGTGAAATCCCATACGACACCATCGATATGGACTTCATGAATGAGAATCAGGCAGCTCATGGTGACCGTGAATTCGGACATATTTTCACACGCCTTCATAAGAACCGTAAAGTCATCATGGGTTACTGGGAAGACAAAGAAACACAGGAAAGAATCGGTGACTGGATGCGTACAGCAGTTGGTGTCATCGAAAGCAGTCATGTACGTGTTATGCGTGTAGCTGACAACATGAGAAACGTTGCCGTAACAGAAGGTGACAAAGTAGAGGCTCAGATCAAATTCGGATGGGAAGTTGATGCTTATCCGGTAAATGAAGTTGCTGACGCAGTAGCTCAGGTTGGACAGGGTGATGTAAATGCACTTGTTGAAGAATACTATGACAAATATCAGATTCTTCTGGAAGGAAGAGATGAAGCTGAATTCAGAAAACATGTGGCAGTTCAGGCTCAGATCGAACTTGGATTTGAAAGATTCCTTGAAGCGAACAATTATCAGGCAATTGTTACACACTTCGGAGATCTTGGATCACTTCAGCAGCTTCCGGGACTTGCAATGCAGAGACTGATGGAAAAAGGATATGGTTTCGGTGCGGAAGGTGACTGGAAGACAGCAGCTATGGTTCGTGTAATGAAGATCATGACACAGGGCAAGAAAGATGCAAAGGGAACTTCCTTCATGGAAGACTACACATACAACCTTGTACCTGGAAAAGAAGGTATCCTGGAAGCTCATATGCTGGAAGTTTGCCCGACAATCGCAGATGGACCGATCAGCATCAAGTGCCAGCCGCTTAGCATGGGTGACAGAGAAGATCCTACACGTCTTGTATTTACAGCCAAAGAAGGACCGGCTGTCGCAACATCACTTGTTGATCTTGGCGACAGATTCCGCCTGATCATCAACAGTGTAGACTGCAAGAAGACAGAAAAACCGATGCCGAAGCTTCCGGTTGCAACTGCATTCTGGACACCACAGCCAGACCTCAGAACAGGTGCAGAAGCTTGGATCCTGGCAGGTGGAGCTCACCATACAGCATTCTCTTATGACCTGACACCGGAACAGATGGGTGACTGGGCAGAAGAAATGGGAATCGAAGCTGTTTATATCGATAAAGATACAAAGATCAGAGATTTCAAAAATGAATTAAGATGGAATGAAGCTGCGTATAGAAAATAAATAGTAGCAGATGAATTCTAAGAAATAAACAACCGGGCAGAATCACATTTAAAAGTGAACTGCCTGGTTTTTTGCAACGTATAAAGTTCTAGGTAAAAGTAAAAGTTGAAAAACAGAGCAGTAAAAAAGTTAAATTTTACTAAAGCTATTTATTTCTCCGAAATGTGTGCTATAATGAATTGAATAAATTGCAAAGGAAAGTCATCAAGGGAAAATGCATTAAGGCAATATTGAAAGAAAATAAAAAGAAAGAGAAATAATGGGGGAAGGACATGGCGACGATTAAGGACATTGCGGCAAAAGCGGGGGTTTCCATAGCGACAGTATCCAGAGTGTTGAATCATGATGAAACTTTGAATGCGCAGGAAGAGACAAAAAAAAGAATTTTTGAAATTGCAGAGGAATTAGAATACGAAGTACGCGCACAGAAAAAACGCAGGCGAAAACTGAAGATAGGTGTATTTTATTCTTATTCTCCTGAAGAAGAACTTCAGGATCCTTATTATCTTTGTATCAGGCTTGCTATAGAAAAAAAACTGGAAGAAGAAGGATATACAAAGGTGATTGTGAAACTGGATGATTCGCCGGAGATGATCAACGGATTAGATGGTGTAATCTGTACCGGTACATTCACAAAAAAAATGGTAGAAGCAATAGAGATATGGGAATGCCCGGTTATATTTATTGATGCAGATCCAAACCCAAAGAGATTCGATTCAATTGTGGTAGACTATAGACGGGCAGTAGAAGAGATTGTTTCTTATCTGGTAGGGTGTGGACATACGAAAATAGGGATGATCGGCTGTCGAGAAGTTGATAAGGAGGGGGATGAAGTACTGGATACGAGAATACAGCATTTTCAGAACGCTTTGAAAAAACGGGGACTGTATCACCCGGAATATACAAAGTTTGGTGCTTATTATGCAAAATATGGATACAAACTTCTGAAAGAGTTTTACGAGGAAGGGAATCTGCCGACTGCCTTGTTTGTTGCGAATGATTCGATGGCAGCAGGAAGTTATCGGGCTGCATATGAACTTGGGCTTAAAATACCGGATGATATCAGTATTATTGGCTTTAATGATATCCCAACTGCGAAATACATGGTTCCTCCACTTACTACGGTGAGATTGTACATGGAGTTCATGGGAGAATATGCAGTAAAACTTCTGGAAGAGCGAATTATACATGGAAGAGAGATTTGTGTAAAAGTTTCAATCCCGACTAAACTTTATATACGTGACAGTGTTAAAAAATTTTAATAAGGTAAAAAAGTAAGAGGCTATGGAACGGAGAATGTCCTATAGTCTCTTTATGTATACAGATCGAGTGATGACAGATTGTTTTGTTATGATTTTTTAGCTAAAAATAAAGAGTTAAAATCAATCAAGTAAAAACAGACAATTTTATCTAAAATAAAAATATAGTTTTACCAGGATAAAAATTGTGAAAAGTATATAAAAATATGGTGTAAATAATAGGTAAAATAGAGAAAAAATATTTATAGAGTAAAAAGTATTTACATTTAACCGGTAAAATAGTATAGTGGTTTTACCAAATAAAATAAGTGAATCAAAGGAGGAAATGATTTATGAAGAGGAAAATTGCAGTAATGTGCGTACTTGCACTTACAGGAACAATGATGCTGACTGCTTGTGGAAACAAGAAAGACAGTAATAATGGAAAGACAAGTGACGGAAAGACAGCAATACGTTTTGCAACATGGGATGTAGCTGATGATGTAGATGCTCAGCAGAAACTTGTAGATAAATTTAATGAGGAACATGATGACATTGAAGTAACACTGGAAGCATACGGAAGTGATTTTGATACAAAGATCAGTGCAGGTATGGGATCTGGAGATACACCGGATGTTATGTATATGTGGAACTACCCGGCATATGCAGATGGTCTTGAACCTCTGGATGAGTATATCGACAAAGAAGGCGATGACTATAAGAATGATTTCTACAGCACACTGTGGAATTACAACTCATTAGACGGAACAACATATGGTATTCCAGTGGGATTTACAACACATTCACTTTTCTATAACAAAGATCTTTTTGCACAGGCTGGTGTAGAAGAACCTACAGATGACTGGACATGGTCGGATCTTCAGGCAGCTGCCAAGACAATTGAAGAAAAGACAGGTCAGAAAGGTTTTGCATTCCAGATGAAACCAGATCCGTATGATTTTGAAATGTATCTGTGGAGCAATGGAACTGCTTATTGTGACGAAGACGGACAGATGGCAGGTCAGATTGATTCAAAAGAATCTCAGGAAGTATTTAAAATGTTCCAGGATATGGAAAAAGACGGATATGCAATTGCAACAGAAAAGAACGGAACTGATGAATTCCGTGCCGGTACAGTAGCAATGTATGTATATGGATCATGGTCAATTGCTTCTCTTAATGAGGATGGAATGAATTATGGTGTGGCAAAAATTCCTTCTTTTGACGGAAAGACCTCTGTAAGTATTCTGAGCTCTTCAGGACTTTCTATTTCAAAGGACAGCAAGAATAAAGATGCTGCATGGGAATTTGTAAAATACTGGACAGGCGAAGAATGCAACAAAGCAAGAATCGGTATGGAACTTCCGGTACTTAACAGTGTTGTAGAATCTGAAGGTATCATGGATGAACCAGAATATGCACCATTCTATGAGATGCTTGAGCAGAGTGATGGACATACTCCGGCAAGCTTCCTGATTGAAGACTGGTCAGAAATTTCAGAAAACCTCAGCTTATCATTTGAACAGATTTTCAATCCAAGCTCATACATGGATGTAAAAGATGTTTTAAAAGAAGCAGCAGACGCACAGTAATAGCATACAAACAAACCGGCGCCGGAACAATTTATGATTCCGGCGCCGATAAATAGGAGAGAAGAAAAATGAAGCAGAGAAAATTCCTGAAGACGGCCACACCGTATTTGTTTATTATGCCGTGGATTATCGGGTTCCTTGTATTTACAATCGGTCCCCTTATTCTGTCTTTGATCATGAGCTTTTTTGAGTGGCCGCTTACTACAGCGCCAACATTCAGGGGACTTGGAAACTATATTGATATGTTTACAAAGGACAAACAGTTCTGGAAATCCCTTATAATCAGTTTGAAATATGCGGCAATTTTCGTACCGCTTAACATGATTATTGCATTGTTCCTTGCAATGCTGATCACACAGCCGGTTAAAGGAGTAAAAGTATTCCGTACAATTTTCTATATTCCGGCAGTTATCTCAGGTGTAGCGGTTTCTATCATCTGGGGATGGATCCTCAACGGAGATTATGGCGTACTGAATTATCTGTTATCTCTTCTGGGAATCAAAGGACCGAAGTGGCTGGTTGATCCGGCATGGGCACTCCTTGCAGTTATAATTGCAAGTGCGTTTGGTGTTGGAACGATGATGCTTATCTTCTACACAGATATCAAAAATATTCCGGTTGATGTATACGAAGCTGCATCTATTGATGGAGCAGGTCCTGCAAGAAAATTTTTCAGTATTACGCTTCCGATTATTACACCTACAATTTTATTTAACCTGATTACGTCAATTATCAGTTCTTTCCAACAGGTAACATTGGTTATGCTTCTTACCGGAGGCGGACCGCTTAAATCTACCTACTTCTATGGACTGTATACATACAATAACGCATTCAAACATCACAAACTTGGATATGCCAGTGCAAACGCATGGGTAATGTTTATCATCATTCTGCTGCTGACTGCCGTGGTATTCAAGTCATCATCCGCATGGGTATTCTATGAGACAGAAGCTAAAAACAGCGGAGCAAAGAAAACAAAAAAGAAAAAAGGGGGTAGAAAGTAATGAAGATGTCTAAAAAATCAAAAATTGTAATTTACATATTACTCGGACTGGTAGCCATTTACTTTCTTGCACCGTTTATTTACATGCTGTTTTCTGCATTTAAGACAGAAGGAGAAGCAATTGCATATCCGCCGAAACTTCTGCCGGCAGAATGGCATTTTGAGAACTTTATTAATGCATGGAAATCACAGCCGTTTGGAACATATCTTTGGAATTCAATTCTTGTAACAGTTCTGACAACAGTCGGACAGGTTCTTTCATGTTCACTGGTTGCTTATGGATTTGCAAGATTTAACTTTAAAGGAAAAAATATCCTCTTTATGATCCTGCTTTCAACAATGATGATTCCATGGGATGTTACCATGATTCCGCAGTACATGGAATTCAACTTATTCGGATGGATCAATACACTGAAGCCGCTGATCGTGCCGGCATGGTTCGGATCTGCCTATTATGTATTCCTGATGAGACAGTTCCTTATGGGAATCCCGAAGGATTTTGAGGAAGCAGCACGAATTGACGGCGCAAATCAGTTCCAGATTTACTGGAAGATTTTCATGCCGATCATGAAACCTTCATTGATTCTTGTCGGTGTACTTAATATGCTGACTGTATGGAATGACTATCTTGGACCACTCATTTTCTTACAGGACAGAAGCAAATATACATTGGCACTTGGACTTGCTTCATTTAAAGGAGTTCACAGTACACAGATTATTCCGATGCTTTGTATTACGATTATTATGATTATTCCGCCGATCATTATTTTCATTATCGCGCAGAAATATATTGTTGAAGGAACCAGTGGTTCTATCAAATAGACAGGCGTATGGAGCGGTCAGGCAGACTGTATCTGTCTGACCGCTGTTGCTGTCTTATATGGGATACCACTTGAGAGGAGAAAATTATGGCAAGAAAAAAAGTAAAAAGATGGGAAGACCATCGGATTACCGGAATTGGGAGAAGAGAAGCACGAACGGCTTTTTATAAAGATTCGCAAAAGAAAATCAGTTTAAATGGAGAATGGGCTTTTAAATATGTTGATGCACCGGAATTATCGCCGGAAGGATTTGAACAGTCGGGGGCATGTGAAGGATGGGATAAGATTGATGTTCCGTCCGTATGGCAGCTTAGAGGGTATGACAAGATGCATTACACAGATGTGTTATATCCATTTCCGGTAAACCCACCGCATGTACCAGATGAAAATCCAACTGGAATTTATAAAAAGACAGTTGTATTAGATGAACAGTGGATGGAAAAAGACACGGTTCTGAAATTCCATGGTGTTGACAGTGCATTTGATGTATGGGTAAATGGAAACCATGTTGGATTTGGAAAAGTCAGCAGACTGCCTTCAGAATTTGACATTACCGGGTTTGTAAAAACAGGTGAAAATGACATTACCGTTCGTGTATACAAGTGGTCAGACGGTACTTATCTGGAAGATCAGGATATGTGGTGGTTATCAGGAATCTACAGGGATGTAGAACTGATCAATGAGGAAAAGAATGCAGTTCTGGATCTTCGTGTAAATGGGACATTGGATGACAGCTACAAAAATGGTTTTTTTACAGCTGGAATTACAATGAAACAGGCTGGTACAAATCTTGGCTGGAAGCTTTCTTATAAAGAAAAGACTGTTCTTGAAGGTGAGCTTGTTTCGGAAGGAAAAGATATATGTATTGAGGCTGAGATCCCGGAAGTTCATACATGGACAGCCGAGACACCTGAGTTATATGAATTTACAGTAATGACAGAAAACCAGGAGGTAACAGTCAGATGTGGATTCCGCAAAATCGAGATCAAAGATAAGAACTTCCGTGTCAATAATCAGGTAATCCTTCTGAACGGAGTCAATCATCATGATTATAATCCAAGAGAAGGAAGAAGAGTGACAAGAGAGCAGATGGAATCAGATATTCGTCTGATGAAACAGTACAATATCAATGCTGTTCGTTGCTCGCATTATCCGGCAAATGAATATTTTTATGATCTGTGTGACGAATATGGACTTTATGTGATCGATGAAGCAGACCTGGAATGCCATGGATTTGAATGGGTAGAAAATTACACATGGATCACAGATGATGAGACCTGGAAAGATGCTTACGTAGATCGTAGTGTCCGTATGGTAAAGAGAGATAGAAATCATCCATCGATTATTATGTGGTCTATGGGAAATGAATCCGCATTCGGATGCAATTTCCGTAGTGCAGCAGAAGCAATCCGTGAGTTGGATGATACCAGACTGGTTCATTACGAGGGAGATTTTGAGGCAGAAGTGACAGACGTATATTCTACGATGTATACCAGACTGAAAGGTCTCAAAGAGATTGCAGAATATCAGATCAAAGGGGATAAGCCACACGTAATGTGTGAATATGGACATGCGATGGGAAATGGTCCTGGAGGATTAAAAGCATACCAGGATATGTATCGCAAGTACAAACGTCTTCAGGGTGGATTTCTCTGGGAGTGGTATGATCATGGAATTTACACTGAAGAAAAGGATAAGAAATATTATAAATATGGTGGAAATTATGGAGATTTTCCAACAAACGGGAACTTCTGCATCGATGGGATTCTGATGCCGGACAGAACACCGTCTCCGGGAATGGAAGAATACAAACAGATCATTGCACCAGTAGAAATTACAGCTGTTGAAGGAAGCATGAACAAGATTCAGATCCGGAATTATTATGATTTCCTGAATCTGGATACGACAACACTTTATTGGGAAGTAAAAGCGGAAGATCAGATGATACAGGACGGAACCGTTGAAGGACTTTCGGTTGCTCCGCATGAAGGCAAGATCATTGCCCTACCAATTACAGCATTTGAATTACAGGAAAATACAGACTATTATCTGAATCTGACTGTATGTCAGAAAGAAGAAAGAAACTATGCACCAGCAGGGTATGAAATCAAGAAAGTCCAGATTCCGATGCAGATCCGAAAAGATGGATTTTCGGTAAGAGAAACAGCTGATAAGCTTCAGGTAACAGAAGAACAGGGGGGGCTTACTGTAGAAAACAGCCGTGTGACAGCAAAATTCAGTACTGTATTTGGAAAATTGATTTCTTTTGGAAAAGATGGAAAAGAGTATCTGACTGAAGGACCGAGAATGAATGTATACCGTGCAACAATCGATAACGACATGTACAAGAAAGAGGACTGGATGAATAAATATTTTATTCAGAAACCGGTAGAAGAGACAGAATATGTCAGCTGTCTGAAAGAAGACGATAAGGTGATCGTCCGGATCGGAACATTCTTCAGTTGCTATAACCAGTCCTGGGGATTTGAATGTGATTACACTTATACGGTTTATTCTTGTGGACAGATGAAGGTGGAAATTCAGGGAAAAGCTGTTCAGAGAGGAAAACTGGAACCAGCGTTCTTACCACGTATCGGAGTCATTATGAAAGGAAATAAAAACTTTCAGAAGACGATGTGGTATGGTATGGGACCTGGTGAGAGTTATGTAGACAGTAAGGCTGCATCTATTATGGGAATTTACGAAAATACAGTTGACGGAATGATGACAGATTATGTATTCCCACAGGAAAACGGACATCATGAACAGGTGAAATGGTTCCGTATTGGAGATGGAAAAGATGGTCTGTTATGCAAGATGGAGGAGAAGCTTGGTCTGAACCTTGCTAATTATACCGATGAAAGTCTGGAAAAAGCACAGCATCCATTTGAAATTGAAAAAGCGGATGATGTGATTATCCATCTGGATTATCGCCAGTCAGGACTTGGAAGCAACAGCTGTGGAGAAGAACAGTTGGAAGAAAATAAAGTAAAACTTCAGGATTTTGCAATGGCATTTACTGTGCAGGCAGCAGAATGCGGAACCGAAATCCGGAAGGCAAGAAAACAGTATATCGATTAAGAATAAAGGAGACAATCATATATGAGCAGAGAAATGTTTTCAGGAAATCTGAGAAACAGATTACATAGCGATGAATGGCTCATCTGGCAGGATCAGTATGAGGCAAAAGAGAATCTCAAATATGAGAGTTTGTTTGCACTTTCCAATGGCTACCTCGGAATCCGGGGAAGTCATGAGGAAGGAACAAAGATTACACTTCCATATCTTTATATCAATGGAGTGTTTGACAAGTCAGAGACATTTATGCGTGAACTTTCCACACTTCCGAACTGGCTTGGAATCAGACTTTATGTAGAAAAAGAATTGATTGGAATTGAAGACTGTGAAATTTTGGAATTTTCAAGAGTGCTTGATATGAAAGGAGCTTTTCTTGGAAAGAGAGTTCGTCTGAAGGACTCAAAAGGAAGAGAGACTTTGATCGAAGGAATCCGGTTTGTGAGCAGAAACAATGTACACAGGATGGGAATCCGGCTTTATGTGACACCGCTCAACTACAGTGGAATTATTGAAGTAGAAAGTATTATTGATGGTACGATCATTAATTTTTATGATGCACCACGCTTTAAGGTAAAACATACTTATATGACAGCGAATGAAAAGCTGGCAGCAGATGGATGTTATGTGGAAGTTGCAACCAGAGAAAATCATCTGCATGTAGGTTGTGGATGCCGTATCGAAGCTTATGCAGATGGAAAACAGATTCTTGGAAACAGAATGATAAGCAGATTTGGTGAGCAGAGTGTGGAATTTGGTGATATCCATGTAGAAGAAGGAAAAGAAGTAGAAATCGTAAAATATGTTTCGATGTATACAGAAAGAGAATGTCCGGCTTATGCTCTTCATACAACAATCGAAAAAGAAATTGAAGGATTTGTTGAAACGGGATTTGATCAGGAACTGAAAGCGCATGAAGATGTTTATAAGAAGATGTGGGAAAATGCAGATATTCAGATTACAGGGGATGATGAATTGAACCGTGCAGTCCGTTTTAACATCTTCCATCTGATGAGTACGGGAAACGAACATGATGACCATGTGAATGTTGGGGCAAAGCTTTTAACAGGAGAAGAATATGGTGGACATGCTTTCTGGGATACCGAACTTTTTATGCTTCCGTTTTTCTCATGGGTATTTCCGAAGACTGCACAGAATCTGGAAAATTACAGATACCATCTTCTGGATGCAGCGCGTGCAAATGCACATAAGAATGGATATAAAGGAGCACAGTATCCGTGGGAGTCAGCAGATGATGGTACAGAGCAGTGTCCGGACTGGACCATTGAGCCGGATGGAACCTGTTATAGATGTTATGTTGCGGTATATGAGCATCATGTAACAGCAGCAGTTGCTTATGGAATCTATAATTATGTTAAGATCACGCAGGATATGGATTTCCTTTACAGCAAAGGAGCGGAGATTCTGACAGAGACAGCAAGATTTTGGGCAAGCCGTTGTGAGTACAACAAAGAGCAGGATCGTTATGAAATCAATCAGGTAACGGGACCGGATGAATGGCATGAACCGGTTAATAATAACCTCTATACCAATTATCTGGCGAGATGGAATCTCGGATATGTTCTTTCACTGCTTGCATCAATCAAGAAAGAGAATCAGGAAGCGTATGATATCCTGATCGAAAAGACAGGACTTACAGAGGCGGAAACTGCACACTGGAAAGAAGTGCAGGAAAAGATGTATCTGCCAAGAAAAGAAGGCACAAGACTTCTGGAACAGTTTGAAGGATATTTCGAGCTTGATAATGTAACAATCGAAAAATATGATGAGAATGACTGGCCAGTACGTCCGGATGCACTTAAGACAAAAAGAGCAAGAGAGACACAGATCAATAAGCAGGCAGATGTTGTTATGCTGTTACACCTTATGGGAAATGAATTTGATGAAGAAACGATTAAAGAAAACTACGCTTATTACGAAAAGCGTACACTTCATGGTTCTTCATTGAGTCCGAGTATTTTCTCTGTTATGGGGCTTAAAGTAGGGGATGATTCAAAAGCATATCGGTATCTTCGCCGCGCAGCCTTTATTGACCTGTTGAATATGCAGGGAAATACAAGAGAAGGAATCCATGCGGCAAATACTGGTGGAGTATGGCAGACAATTGTATTTGGGTTTGCAGGTGTAGCGCAAAGAGAAGATGGTATGTTGAAAGTTCATCCGAATATGCCAAAGGAATGGCAGGGATTAACATTCCGTCTGCATTATAGAGGGGCATGGCTTGAAATTACGGCAGATGGAAGTAATCAGGCAAAGGTCATTCGTCTTGCAGGAGAACCTGTAGAAGCTGAAATAAATGGAAAAGTAACAACAATCTAAAAAAGAGACGGGAGGATATATGATGAAAAAATGGCTGGCAATCGGAGGACTTATACTGGTTACGGTCATATGGGGAGGCGGCTTTGTCGCAAGTGATATGGCACTGGGAAGCATGAAGCCTTTCCAGATTATGATGGTAAGATTTTTGTTGGCATCTGTGCTGATGGGGATGATCAGCATGGGACAGCATAAAAAAGAAGGGAAACTTGAGAAGCGTGCAGGTGCAATAAAAGCAGGTATTCTGATGGGAATTGCACTTTTTGCAGGATTTGCACTTCAGATTATCGGTCTGCAATATACAACACCTTCCAAAAATGCATTCCTTACAGCACTGAATGTAGTTATAGTGCCGTTCATTGCATTTATAATTTTGAAGAAGAAAGTAGGCATGAAAGGAATCATTGGAGCAATCATGTCCGTTATTGGAGTAGCACTGCTTTCTTTGAATGGAAATCTTACACTGAGTCTGGGAGATGGTCTTACACTTCTCTGTGCGGTAGGATTTGCGTTCCAAATCTTTTTTACCGGAGAATTTGTGAAAAAATATCCGGCATCTGTACTGAACATGGTGCAGATGATCACAGCATTTGTATTATCGGCAGTCAGTCTTGTGATTTTTGGAGAGAACGATTTTCAGGTTACAACACAGGGATGGTTAAGTGTTTTGTATCTGGGAGTAATCAGTACGACTGTATGTTATCTGCTCCAGACCGCATGCCAGAAGTATGTAGATGAGACAAAAGCAGCGATTGTACTTTCAATGGAATCTGTATTTGGAACGATTTTTTCTATCATCATTCTGCATGAAGTGATTACACTTCGCATGGTGATCGGATGTGCGATCATCCTAGCCGCTGTCATCATTTCTAACTTGTCTGAAACAGAAGGAGAAGCAAAAGATGAAGAAATACAATGCAGTAATTTTTGATTTGGATGGGGTAATCTGTCATACAGATAAATATCATTATCAAGCATGGAAAGCAGTTGCAGATGAACTGGGAATCTATTTTGATGAAGAAATCAATAATCGACTCAGAGGGGTGAGCCGTATGGAAAGTTTTGAAATTATTCTGGAACGCTATGAAGGAGAAATGAGCGAAGAAGAGAAAGAATGCTGGACAACAAAGAAAAATGATATCTATAAAGAACTTCTGAAAAATATGAGTCCTGCAGATCTGTCTGCAGAAGTAAAGGAAACATTGGATGATCTTCGTGCGAATGGATATAAACTGGCGATTGGATCATCCAGTAAAAACGCAAGATTTATTCTCGGGCAGTTGGGACTTGGAGAGTATTTCGATGCAATTTCAGACGGAAATAATATTTCAAAATCAAAGCCGGATCCGGAAGTATTTGTGAAAGCAGCAGAGTATGTAGACGAACAGGTTGATAAGTGTTTGGTTGTAGAAGACGCAAAAGCAGGACTGCAGGCAGCAATCGCAGGGGGAATGGATTGTGCTGCTATCGGGGATGCAGTTGCAAGCGGACTTGGAACCTATAATCTGTCTGCATTTGCAGATCTTCTGAAAGTTACGGCTAAGTAAGAAAGAAGATGACTAGAATGAATGAAAAATTTTTAAATAACCTTCTTAACAGTATTTCGGTATCGGGTTATGAGGAGCAGGTGCAGGATATTGTAACAGAAGAAATGAAAGAATATACAGATGAGATTTGCCGTGATGAGATGCAAAATCTAACATGTATTCTGAATCCGGAAAACGATGTACGTATCATGCTTTCGGCACATGCAGATGAAATCGGACTTATGATTTCGAACATCCGGGAAGATGGAAGACTGCAGGTGATTGACCGAGGCGGAATTGTTCCGGCAACTTATCCGGGACGTCAGGTGCGTATCAAGACAAAAAACGGAGAGGTTTACGGTGTTGTCGAAGCATATCGTGATTTGTTCAAAGAAGAAAATCTGGGAACAAAGCATTTTCTGATCGATATTGGGGCGAAAGATAGAGAAGATGCTTTAAAGAATGTAAGTCTGGGAGATCCGATTGTTCCGGATACACATATTCGTAAGATGAAAAATGGTAAATTTACAGCCAGAGCATTGGATGACAGACTTGGTGTTTATATCATTATGGAAGCAATCAAGAGAGCGAAAGAGCTTGGATGTAAAGTTGGTGTCTATGGAGCTTCTACAACTGGAGAGGAGACAACGAAAACCGGAGCTTTCTGGACAAGTACACGGATTAATCCGACACTTGCGATTGTTGTGGATGTGACTTACACAAGCGACTGCAGTGGAATGAATCCGGCTGAGATGGGAACGGTTCTTCTGGGGGGTGGACCGGTTCTTTGCAACAGTCCGATCGTGGTAAAAACTTTAAATGCCAAAATGGAAGAATGTGCAAAAAAAGTAGGAATTCCAGTTCAGAGAGAAGCTGCAAGCAGGCTTAGTTATACGGATGGAGATAAGATTCATTTTTCAAATCAGGGTGTACCGATGGTATTGGTATCAATCCCGCTTCGTTATATGCACATGCCTGCAGAGGTAGCAGATGAAAAAGATGTGGAAGGTTGTGTGGAATTGATAGCACAGTTTCTTGCAAACTATAATGCGTAGAAAATAAAAAAGGGCGTGTGAAAAAA
>NZ_JAQDGZ010000011.1:0-91324 GCF_027663865.1 Coprococcus sp. AF99-45 | reverse complement strand
GGTTCGAGTCCGATCATCGGCTTGCATCAGACAGTTAATCTGAATGATGTCTGTTGGAAGACAGTAAAACTTCATATGGGTGGATTCCCGAGTGGCCAAAGGGGACAGACTGGAAATCTGCTGCAAGTTGCTTCGGTGGTTCGAATCCACCTCCGCCCATTGCATATTTAGAAAAAATGTGCTATAATGAGATATCATCGCGGGATGGAGCAGTCTGGTAGCTCGTCGGGCTCATAACCCGAAGGTCGTAGGTTCAAATCCTGCTCCCGCAACTCACACATTAGTGTGTATGCCCAGATAGCTCAGTCGGTAGAGCAGAGGACTGAAAATCCTCGTGTCACTGGTTCGATTCCGGTTCTGGGCACTGTCTTCGAAAGAAGGCAAGCTGTATAACAGATGGAGCATTAGCTCAGGTGGTAGAGCACTTGACTTTTAATCAAGTTGTCCGGGGTTCGAATCCCCGATGCTTCATGATTTAGAAGATGTAAATCCTGTATAAATTGGGTTTACATCTTTTTTCGTTTTATAGAAAATTTAATATGCACCAAGTAAATTTTTGCTAGTAAAATAGAATGATACCAGGGTCAAAAGCTCAGAAAGCCGATGCAAGCTTGCCTGCAAGAGGATTCTTGACCTCTTGCCCCAACATCATAGAATTTGATAAGAGGGAGCAGGATATGAAATCAGCAGCAGAATTAGAAAAAAATTTGATGAGTATCAATCGAAGAAGCTATCCAGCTTACAAAGATTTGAGAGGAAGCTATCAGTTTCAAGGATACCAGCTCAATATTGATCATGTACAAGGAGATCCATTTGCTTCTCCGTCAAAGCTGAGTATTCAGGTGAAGAAAATCCAGGCGAGATTTCCAGAAGAATATTATAAAGAAGAACACAGAAGAATTGCGCTTCAGGATTATCTGACAAGACAATTTGGAAAAGCTGTTTCCAAATTTATTTTCCAGGCAAAGGGTTCCGGAAAAAGTGGATTGATTGGGATAAGCCGCTGTGGACAGGAGGTTCTGGACAGGACTGCATTTGAAATTAAGGATGGAGATCTTCTGGTACGGTTTGAAGTTGGATTTCCGGCAAATGGACGGACGATCAATGCATTTGAACTGAGGAAGATTTTGTTTGAGTATCTTCCGGAAATAGCTGACAGATCTTTATATTATAAGAACCTGAATCAGCAGGAAGTGAAAAAGTGTATAGAACTTGCGGAAGATCAACATTATATAAGAAGAGAACTGACAAAGCGGAGACTTATTGCATTTGTGGCAAATGGTTCTATACTGCCAAGAGAAAGCGGTGTATCACAGAAGCCTATGAAAGGTGCAATTGCTTTTGAAGCACCGGAAAGTATGGAAGTAGAGATGGAACTTCCACACCGGGGTAAAATAAAAGGAATGGGAATCCCGGAAGGAATTACTTTGATCGTGGGTGGAGGATATCATGGAAAATCAACACTTCTGAAGGCACTCGAGCAGGGAATTTACAATCACGTCGCCGGAGATGGAAGAGAATACGTGATTACTTCGGATACTGCGATGAAGATCCGGGCCGAGGATGGAAGATGTGTATCCCATATCAATATTTCACCGTTTATCAATGATCTGCCGAATAAGAAAGATACAGTAAATTTTTCCACAGAGGATGCCAGTGGTTCGACTTCGCAGGCTGCAAATGTGGTAGAAGCGGTACAGTCAGGTGCAAAATGTCTTTTGATCGATGAAGACACCTGTGCGACGAACTTTATGGTCAGGGATGAGCTGATGCAGGCTGTTGTATCCGGCGAACAGGAACCGATTACACCATTTACTCTTCAGGCAGGTAACCTGTATCAAAAGCAGGGAATTTCTATTATTCTGGTGGCCGGAAGTTCTGGATCTTATTTTTACATTGCTGATCATGTGCTGCAGATGGATAATTACCGAACGTACGATATCACAGAAAAAGTGAAAACGGTGATTGGTGAAAAAAGTGAGACCGGAGAGAAAAAGGTTCCGGTTGATGTAGCTGTCTTATTTGATAAAGATCATCACAGAAGCTTAAAGGCCGGAAAAATGGAAAAGAAGAGAGATCAGGTGAAGATAAAACAGTTTGGTAAAGATTCATTTTCTATTGGAAGAGAAAATGTGGATCTGAAATATGTAGAACAAATCCTGGATGCAGAACAGACAACGGCATTAGCGTACTGCCTGAAGAATCTGCTGGAAGAAATGGAACGGAAGGAACAGGATGTTGATCTTTGCGTGGAAAAGCTCTGTAGTCAGATTAAGAAGCAGGGTCTGGCATCCCTTTGCAAAGGAAGTTATCTTTCTGTATCAATGGCACAGATCCGTAAACAGGATATTTATGCATGTCTGAACAGATATCGGGGATTTATTGGATAAGATTAAAGAATTTGGAGGAGAAGATCCGTGAGGAGATGGAAGAAAATTTTAAGTGCATCGCTGGTGGCAGTGATGGTTGGAAGTCTTGGAATGACCGCATTTGCAGAAGATACGTCAGCAAATGAACCAATTGATACAACGGTCAGCAATTATAATCTGACAGAGGAAGAAACTTCCGGAAAAAATCAAGAAGAAATTAAAGCCCTGCAGCAGCAGAAAATCGATGAAGTAACACAGCAGGCATATGATATGAAGATTGCCAGCAATGAGCTGGAGAACTGGCCGGAAGGACCGGCTACTTACGGAGAGGCTGGGATTGTCATGGAGGCAAAAAGCGGTGCGATCCTTTATGCGAAAAACATTGACGGAAAGGCTTATCCTGCCAGTATTACAAAGATTTTAACGGCACTTGTCGCATTGGAAAACGGCAATCTTGATGACAAGATCACGATTACACAGAATAGTGTGGATTGTGTAGCAGAGGGGGATGCTTATATCGGAATGATCGCGGGGGAGGAAATTTCTTTAAATGATGCGCTTCACGCACTTCTGATGGCATCTGCAAATGAAGTTGCTTATGCGATTGCTGAAAATGTGGGTGGTTTAGGATATGATGGCTTTATTGCAAAGATGAATGAACGCGCAAAAGAGCTGGGAGCAGTAAATTCTGATTTTGAAAATCCGAATGGGCTGAATGCGCAGAACCATTATACGACGGCACGTGATATGGCACTTATTACACAGGAACTGCTTGAAAATCATGAAGAATTCAAGACGATTGCCCAGACACAGCAGTATACGATCGGTGCAACTAATCTGGTAAATCAGGCGAGAACCTTTCAGCAGAGTGATATGATGTTTTACGAGGGAAACGATTATTATTATCCAAAGACAATAGCCGGAAAAACCGGTTATACAGATGAAGCACTCAACACGTTGGTATCCTGTGCAGCGGATGATAATCTGGAGCTGATCAGTGTTGTCTTGAAGACACATGGGAAAAATGTATACCCAGACTCCATCAATTTACTGGAGTATGGATTTAATAATTTCGCAAAATATACGATTGCGGATTATGAAGACTCCGCAGATTTTAAAGAAATTGATCCGAATGCATATGTTGTACTTCCGGAAAATGTAAATTTCCAAAGCCTGGATTACGAAATTACGCAGGATGACACGAACAGCAGCACCGGAACAGTAACTTATACTTATCAGGGCAACCCAGTCGGAAAAGCAGCTGTGACATTAAGTGATGAATATCTGCAGAAGGATAACACAGAAAATGAAGCACCGGTGTCCGGCGATAAGTCAGACAGTGAAACACAAAAGCAGGCTCAGAGTACAATACCACGAGAGGTAATCCTTGTAATCTGTGTGATTGCAGCAGTACTCATTCTTATTATTGTATGGAGGGCTGTTCTGAAACACTTGAGAAAGAAGAAAGTGGAAACAAACAGAAAGCGCAGAAGAGAAGTTGACAAAGATTAACGTCTGGTCAGTCAAATATAAGGAAAGAATCACGAAATCCCGCAGAACCCCTTGACGAAGCAAGGGGTTCTTTATTATAATAACCTAGAAATGGTGAAAAAAGATCAAAAGACATTGACGAAGACAGTAAGGTTTATTTGAAAGGTAAAGCGAACCGGAGATGGTGGAAGACCGGTGCAAGTAGGGTAGATCTGAACATCACTTCCGAGTTGCAGTAACTGAAAGCAATCTGGCGAGTAAGTTCTGACGGTTATTTCCCCCGTTACAGGAAACTCATATGCTGGTATGCAGTAACAGGTGGTTAACGATGTACAGACTTTCGTCCTTTTACGGGTGAAAGTCTTTTTTAATTTTGCAGGAAATTCCAAAAACTTCCTGCAAAATTAAGGGCACTACGTGCCGGGGCACATTTTTCTATATACCCAAAAATGCATACAAAGTCATTGATTCAGAAAGGAGCTTATCATGGCTAAGTACAAAAAAGTGGATACAGACCTGAAGTTTGTAGACAGAGAAAAAGAAGTTGAAAAATTCTGGAATGAAGAAGATATTTTCAAGAAAAGTATGGAGAACCGTAAAGAAGGAGAAACTTATACTTTCTACGATGGACCTCCGACAGCAAATGGAAAACCGCATATCGGACACGTTCTTACCCGTGTAATCAAAGATATGATCCCGAGATACCGTACAATGAAGGGCTACATGGTTCCGCGTAAGGCAGGATGGGATACTCACGGACTGCCGGTAGAGCTGGAAGTAGAAAAGCTGCTCGGCCTTGACGGAAAAGATCAGATTGAAAAATATGGTGTAGAACCATTTATCAATAAATGTAAAGAAAGTGTCTGGAAATACAAAGGAATGTGGGAAGATTTCTCTTCTACAGTAGGTTTCTGGGCAGATATGGAAAATCCATATGTTACTTATGATAATAACTTTATCGAGTCTGAATGGTGGGCTCTGAAGAAAATCTGGGATAAGGGACTCCTTTACAAAGGATTTAAGATCGTTCCGTATTGTCCACGTTGTGGAACACCACTTTCAGCACAGGAAGTTGCACAGGGATATAAGGACGTCAAAGAACGTTCTGCTATCGTTCGATTCAAAGTGAAAGACGAAGATGCATACATCCTTGCATGGACAACCACACCTTGGACTCTTCCGTCTAATATCGCACTCTGCGTAAACCCGGAAGAAGATTACGCAAAAGTAAAATGTGCAGACGGATATACTTATTATATGGCATGCGCTCTGCTTGACACCATTCTTGGGAAATTTGCAGAAGAAGACAAACCGGCATACGAAGTTCTGGAAACTTACAAAGGAAAAGATCTGGAATACAAAGAATATGAACCGCTTTACCAGTGTGCATATGACTGTGCAGCAAAACAGAAAAAGAAAGCATTCTTTGTTACCTGTGATGATTATGTAACTCTGACAGATGGTACTGGTGTTGTTCATCTGGCACCAGCATTTGGTGAAGACGATGCAAAAGTAGGACGCAAATATGACCTTCCATTCGTGCAGCTTGTTGACGAAAAAGGTGATATGGGTGAGACAACTCCATTTGCAGGACTCTTTGTAAAGAAGGCTGATCCGGAAGTACTTAAAGATCTGGATGCTCGTGGACTTCTCTTCGATGCTCCGAAGTTTGAACACAGTTATCCGCACTGCTGGAGATGTGATACTCCACTGATCTACTATGCAAGAGAATCATGGTTCATCAAGATGACAGAAGTTAAAGATGACCTGATCGCAAATAACAATACTATCAACTGGATTCCGGAAAGCATTGGTAAAGGACGTTTTGGTGACTGGCTTGAAAATGTCCAGGACTGGGGTATCAGCCGTAACCGTTACTGGGGAACTCCACTGAATATCTGGGAATGCGAATGCGGATGCCAGCACTCGATCGGAAGCATTGAAGAACTGAAATCCATGTCAGACAACTGCCCGGATGATATCGAGCTTCACCGTCCATATATTGACGATGTAACAATCAAGTGTCCGAAGTGTGGAAAACAGATGCACCGTGTACCGGAAGTTATCGACTGCTGGTTCGACAGCGGATCCATGCCGTTTGCACAGCATCACTATCCATTTGAAAATAAAGAAGTATTTGAACAGCAGTTCCCGGCTCAGTTCATTTCTGAAGCCGTTGACCAGACAAGAGGATGGTTCTATTCTCTGTTGGCAATTTCAACCCTGATTTTCAACAAAGCACCATACCAGAACGTAATCGTTCTCGGACATGTACAGGATGAAAATGGTCAGAAGATGAGTAAATCCAAAGGAAATGCGGTTGATCCGTTTGATGCTCTGGAGACATACGGTGCAGATGCGATCCGCTGGTATTTCTATGTAAACAGTGCACCGTGGCTGCCGAACCGTTTCCATGGAAAAGCGGTTATGGAAGGACAGAGAAAGTTCATGGGAACACTCTGGAACACCTATGCATTCTTCGTATTGTATGCTAATATTGATGATTTTGATGCAACAAAATATGCACTTGAATATGACAAATTATCTGTAATGGATAAATGGCTCTTATCAAAACTGAATACACTGATCAAGACAGTAGATAATCATCTTGCAAATTACCAGATTCCGGAAGCTGCAAGAGCACTTCAGGACTTCGTAGATGATATGAGTAACTGGTATGTAAGACGAAGCCGCGAACGTTTCTGGGCAAAAGGAATGGAACAGGATAAGATCAATGCTTACATGACTCTTTATACAGCACTCGTTACTGTATCAAAGGTTGCAGCACCGATGATCCCGTTCATGACCGAAGAAATTTATCAGAACCTGGTAAGAAGCGTAGATGAAAGCGCTCCGGAAAGTATCCACCTTTGTGATTATCCGGTTGCAAATGAAGCTTATATCGATAAGACTCTGGAAGAGAACATGGATGAAGTTCTGAAGATCGTTGTAATGGGACGTGCATGCCGTAATACAGCCAACATCAAGAACCGTCAGCCAATCGGAAAGATGTTCGTAAAAGGTGCTTCCGATCTGCCGGAGTTCTATCAGGATATCGTGACAGATGAGCTGAATGTAAAAGAAATCGAACTTACAGATGATGTTCGTGCATTTACTTCTTATACATTTAAACCACAATTAAAGACAGTTGGACCAAAATATGGTAAACTGTTAGGTGGAATCAAAAATGAACTCAGCAATCTGGACGGAAATGCTGCTATGGACGAACTGAATGCGACAGGTGTTCTGAAGCTTCAGGTAAATGGACAGGAAATTGAACTTACAAAAGAAGACCTTCTGATCGACATGGCACAGATGGAAGGATATGTATCTGAGAGTGACTATGGTATCACCGTTGTACTGGATACAAACCTGACAGAAGAACTTCTGACAGAAGGATTTGTACGTGAGATCATCAGTAAGATCCAGACTATGCGTAAGGAAGCCGGATTTGAAGTTATGGACAAGATCAAGGTAACTTACGACGGAAGCGAAAAAGCAGAAAAAGTATTTGCAGAGTATGCAGAGCAGATCGGACAGGAGACACTTGCGGTAGCAGTTGAAAAGGCTGAACCTGCAGGCTATGTGAAAGACTGGAAGATCAACGGTGAAGCTGTAAATATGGGTGTAGAAAAGCAGGGAGAATAATCCCTGCCGCTGCGCAAAATGAGAAGGGAATATAAGCATGTACAGTAAAAGATTTGAAAAAGAAACTTTTAAAAATGATGTGAAAGAAAATGTGCGGACACTGTATCGTAAAGAGATTGAAGAAGCAAATCCGCAACAGATTTTCCAGGCAGTATCTTATGCAGTAAAAGAAGCAATCGTAGATGACTGGCTTGCGACACAGAAAACATACGAAAAAGAAGATCCAAAGACCGTATATTATATGTCAATGGAATTTCTTATGGGACGTGCACTTGGCAACAACCTGATCAACATGACTGCATATAAAGAAGTAAAAGAAGCCCTTGATGAGATGGGCATTGATCTGAATGTGGTAGAAGATCAGGAACCGGATGCAGCACTTGGTAATGGTGGTCTTGGACGTCTTGCAGCTTGCTTCCTGGATTCACTTGCATCTCTTGGATACGCAGCTTACGGCTGTGGAATCCGTTACCGCTACGGTATGTTCAAACAGAAGATCAAAGATGGCTATCAGGTAGAAGTACCGGATAACTGGCTCAAAGATGGCAATCCGTTTGAAATTCGTCGTGACGAGTATGCAAAGGAAGTCCGTTTTGGTGGTACCATTCGTGTACAGTATAATGAACAGACCAAGAAAGAAGATTTCATCCAGGAAAATTATGAATCCGTACTTGCTATTCCATATGATATGCCGATCGTAGGATATGGCAACCACGTAGTCAATACACTGCGTATCTGGGATGCACAGGCAATCACAGACTTTAAACTGGATGCATTTGACAGAGGAGAATACCATAAAGCGATCGAGCAGGAAAACCTTGCAAAAACGATCGTAGAGGTTCTTTATCCAAATGACAACCACTATGCAGGAAAAGAGCTTCGTCTGAAACAGCAGTATTTCTTTGTATCTGCCAGTCTTCAGGTTATGCTTGATAAATATAAAAAGAAACACAAAGATGTGCGCAAACTGTATGAAAAAGTTACGATCCAGATGAACGATACTCACCCGACTGTAGCAGTTGCAGAGTTGATGCGTCTGCTCATTGACCAGGAAGGTCTTGGATGGGATGAAGCATGGGAAGTAACAACAAAGACGGTTGCTTATACCAACCATACTATCATGTCAGAAGCACTTGAAAAATGGCCGATCGACCTGTTCTCAAGACTGCTTCCGCGTGTATACCAGATTGTACAGGAAATTAACCGCCGTTTTGTAGAACAGGTTCGCCGTATGTATCCGGGCAATGAAGATAAAGTCCGTAAGATGGCTATCCTGATGGACGGTCAGGTAAGAATGGCACATATGGCTATTATTGCAGGCTACTCCGTAAATGGTGTTGCAAGACTTCATACAGAGATTCTGAAACATCAGGAATTAAAAGATTTCTACGAAATGATGCCAGAGAAATTCAACAACAAGACCAATGGTATCACACAGAGAAGATTCCTTCTTCATGGAAACCCGCTGCTTGCAGACTGGGTAACAGACCACATCGGAGACGGCTGGATTACAGATCTGTCCCAGATGTCAAAATTAAAACCGCTTGCAGATGATCCGAAGGCAAGAGCAGAATTTATGGATATCAAATACAAGAACAAAGAACGTCTTGCAAAATATATTCTGGAACACAATGGAGTAGAGATCGATCCGAGATCTATTTATGATGTACAGGTTAAGCGTCTTCATGAATATAAGAGACAGCTTCTTAATATTCTGCATGTAATGTATCTGTACAACCAGATCAAAGAACATCCGGAGATGTCCTTCTATCCGAGAACATTTATCTTTGGTGCAAAAGCTTCCGCAGGATATGTCCGTGCAAAAGAGATCATCAAACTGATCAACTCTGTAGCAGATGTGGTAAATAATGACCTGAGCATCAATGGAAAGCTGAAAGTCGTATTTATCGAAGATTACCGCGTATCCAACGCAGAATGGATCTTCGCGGCAGCAGATGTCAGCGAACAGATTTCTACCGCTTCCAAAGAAGCTTCCGGAACAGGTAACATGAAGTTCATGCTGAACGGTGCACCGACACTTGGAACTATGGATGGAGCCAATGTAGAGATCGTAGAAGAAGTTGGAATTGAAAATGCATTTATTTTCGGCCTTAGTTCTGACGAAGTTATCAACTATGAGAATAATGGCGGATATAACCCGCAGGAGATCTACTTCAATGACTGGGATATTAAGAGAGTCGTTGACCAGTTGATGGATGGAACTTATTCACATGGTGACCATGAGATGTTCCGCGACCTGTATAATTCACTTTTGAATACACAGGGTGGAGACAGACCGGACAGATACTTTATCCTGAAAGACTTCCGCTCTTATGCAGAAGCACAGAAGAAAGTGGAAGAAGCTTACAAAGATCCGGATCGTTGGGCTAAGATGGCACTTCTGAATACAGCAAGCTGTGGTAAATTTACTTCAGACAGAACCATTCAGGAATATGTTGATAATATCTGGAAACTGGATTATGTTACAGTTAAACCAGAAGCATAATCAGTCAAAACCTCTCATACAGTGGTATGGGAGGTTTTATTTATGCGAAAATACTTCAGACAGGCAGGCTATTTTGCTGCCATTCTTATATTACTTCCGTATGTGGTTACGATTCTGCTGAATGGCAGAAGCAGTTTGGCACAGGACAATGGGACGAGCCCGTATGTGACCGTAAAAAGTGACGAAAAGAACAGAAAAATTTCGCTGGATGAATATGGGATCGGGATTCTGGCTAAAGAAATTGAGGGAGATGCGGAGGAGGAAGTGTTAAAGGCACAGGCAGTGTTGATCCGGACCAGCATTTACAAAAGCATCCAGGATGAGGGCACCAGCACTGTCCTGACGAAGGAATATTGGACCAGGCAGCAGATGGAGAGCAACTGGGGAGCAGATCATTATGGGGAATATTATGAGAAGATGAAAGCTGCGTGGGATGAGACAAGGGGACAGGTTCTGATGTATGACGGAAGGCTGATTCTGACCCCGTATCACCGGTTGAGCAACGGAAAAACAAGGTCTGGAAATGAAGTGTTTGGTTCGGAAGAGTATCCGTATCTTCAGAGCAGGGAATGTCCCGAAGATGTGGAGGCAAAAGAGGAGATGACAGTGTCCATGATCCAGGGAAGCGACATGGAAGTGACAGGAACAGACAATGCCGGGTATGTGACAGAGGTCCGTTGTGGCAGTGAAACAGTAAATGGTGAAGAATTCCGGAGAACCTACCATCTTGCCTCGTCATGTTTTGCGCTTCAGGATTATGACGGGCAGACAAGGGTTACGGCGAAGGGAATCGGGCACGGTCTTGGGATGAGCCAGTATACGGCAGAGAAGATGGCAGAGGAAGGGAAATCCTGCGAAGAAATCCTGCAATATTTTTTCACTGATGTCAGTCTGGAAGAGGTCACGGATATTGTGATCGAAAAAAACGAAAAGGGAGAATAAGTTGGTCATTTTCTGGCAAAAATATTGTCAGAGGTGATAGAATATGAATAAAAAGCAGCAGTCCTCTAATAAGAGGAGAAAAAGAGCGTCGATCAGTCTTGCGGTCTGCTTTGCCGCTGCTATTGTGCTTACAGGAGCCTATACATGGAGAAATTACCGGGCAAATGTGAAGGATGAGCAGGCAAAGATCGAGGAAGAACAGCAGGCGAAAGAGGAAGAAATCAAAAGAAATACGGAAGAGACAAGCAGTATTGCAAAGAAAGCGCTGGAAGATGAAGAACCTGTGACAAAAGAGGACAGCCAGGCTGCAAATACGGCAGCAGATGGAAGTACAGAGAACCGGATGGATACATGGGAGACGGACAGCACGCAGACCGCAGGAACGGCAATGAACCTGAATTTCGGGGAGGACAGCCAGCTTCTGTGGCCGGTGGACGGCAATGTGCTGATGAGCTACAGTATGGATAAAACCGTATATTTTTCTACATTGGATCAGTACAGATATAATCCGGCGATGATCATATCCGGTGCGGTGAACGATAACGTGATCGCAGCAGCACCGGGTCTTGTAAAATCCATTGATAACTTTGCGCAGACGGGAATCACGGTGACACTGGATATGGGGAATGGCTACGAGTGCATGTATGGACAGCTCAAGGAAGTGCAGGTGAAAGTCGGTGATTATCTGGAAGCGGGCAATGTGATCGGATATCTGGAGATTCCGACCAAGTATTACAGTCTGGAAGGCTGCAATCTGTATTTCGAGATGTTAAAAGATGGTCAGCCGGTCAATCCGATGGACTATCTGGCTGAAGAATAAGAGCAGAAGAAAGGAAGAGGGGCTTTTTGGTCCCTCTTTGAAGCGATGAATTATACATATATTTTAAAATGCAAGGATGAAACATTATATACCGGGTGGACGAATGATATTGAAAAGCGTCTGGAAGCGCATAATGCCGGGAAAGGCGCAAAATACACCAGATCCAGGAGACCGGTGGAGCTGGTGTATCTGGAGCAGTTTGAGACAAAGGAAGAGGCGATGCGGCGGGAGTATGCGATCAAGCATATGACGCGGAGGGCGAAGCTTGGGCTGGTGATGAGCTATAAAGAGACGGGGCAGTAGGGCATGAAACAGGAGAAGCAGATTTGCTTCTCCTGTCGGCATTTTGCGCGGAATAAAAAATTACTTCCGCAGCTTTAGTGGGGTGAGATTTCTGGATTTTTCGAGGATGCAAGGTTTACAATAAAGAATACATTACAACAAAGTGGCAGGCACTTCCGCCCATCACGAAGAGGTGGAAGATTTCATGGCTGCCGAAATTCTTATGCTTACTGTTGAAAATCGGAAGCTTCAGTGCATAGATTACACCACCGATTGTGTAAATGATTCCGCCGGCGAGAAGCCATCCGAATTCTGCACGTGTCAGATTGTTGAGGATCTGACTGAATGCGAGGACACAGATCCATCCCATACTAATGTAGAGGACGGAGGATACCCATTTCGGGCAGAATACCCAGAACCCTTTAATAATAATTCCGGTGATTGCGATACCCCATACAAGTGCGAGCATGATAAGTCCGGTTCTGCGTTCCAGTACCAGCAGGCAGATTGGTGTGTAGCTTCCGGCGATCAGTACGAAGATCATCATATGGTCGATCTTTTTCAGGATCGTGTTGACACGTTCGGAAAGATCAAAGGTATGGTAGGTTGTGCTTGCGGCGTATAAAAAAATCAGGCTGACTGCATAGATTGCAAGCGAGATCAGGTAAATCCGGCTCGGTTCGTGGGCTGCTTTTATTAAAAGTGGAAATGCGGCGAAAATTGCCATCAGCATGCCGATAAAATGTGTGATTGCACTTCCTGGATCTTTAATATGTTTCTTTTTCATCATAAATCCCTCCTTAGAGATGAATAATTAAAACCATTACATGTAGTAATCAATACTACATTAAGTATATGAGTATATTATACTGTTTATGCATAAAATGCAAGTGAAAATTGACTTTTTAAAAATTATTTGTTAGAATATAACGCGAATGTTACGATGCTCTTTACTTGTATTGTCACCAAGTAAGGAGTTTTTTATTGTGCATTGCGACGGATAAGGAAGTTGGCGCAAGCGACCGCCACAGGCGTGAGAATGCGCCCCGGCAGAGTTTATATGATGGAGTTTAAGGTCATATTTGTAATTGGTATTGTAGTAGAAAGGATAATGGATGGAAACAGTTAGATTTGAAGAAATGGGGCTTTCGGAAGAGATTCAGAAAGCAGTAAGATACATGGGATTTGAGGAGGCTTCACCGATTCAGGCGAAGGCGATTCCGGCGATGATTAGCGGGATCGATCTGATCGGGCAGGCACAGACTGGAACCGGTAAGACCGCAGCATTCGGAATCCCGCTTCTGGAAAAGGTAGACCCGAAGCTGAAAAAGCTGCAGGCGATCGTTCTCTGCCCGACCAGAGAGCTTGCAATCCAGGTGGCAGACGAGATCCGCAACCTGTCCAGATATATGCATGGAATCAAGGTTCTGCCGATTTACGGAGGACAGGATATCGTAAAGCAGATCCGTTCCTTAAAGAGTGGAACACAGATCGTCATCGGAACTCCGGGGCGTGTGATGGACCACATGCGCAGAAAGACAATGAAGCTGGATTTTGTACACACGGTTGTGCTTGATGAAGCAGATGAAATGCTGAACATGGGATTCCGTGAGGATATCGAATTTGTATTAAGTGGTGTTCCTGAGGAGCGCCAGACTGTGCTTTTTTCGGCAACCATGCCGAAGCCGATCATGGAGATTACGAAGAAATTCCAGAATAACGCAAAAGTGATCAAAGTTACAAAAAAGGAACTGACTGTTCCGAATATTGAGCAGTATTATTATGATGTAAAGCCGAAGAAGAAAGAGGAAGTTCTTTCCAGACTTCTTGATATTTATTCACCAAGGCTTTCGGTTGTATTCTGTAATACGAAGAAGCAGGTAGATCTTCTGGTAAATGCACTTCTCGGACGCGGATATTTTGCGGCAGGACTTCACGGGGATATGAAGCAGGAACAGAGAGACCGCGTGATGCAGGGATTTCGGACCGGTAAGACAGAGATACTGGTAGCGACGGATGTGGCGGCCCGTGGAATTGATGTAGATGAAGTGGAAGCAGTATTTAATTATGATCTCCCGCAGGATGATGAATATTATGTACACCGTATCGGTCGTACCGGACGCGCAGGACGCGAAGGAAGAGCATTTTCTTTCGTATCAGGAAAAGAAGTTTACAAACTGAAAGAGATCCAGAGATACTGCAAGACGAAGATCTATGCACAGAAAGTTCCGTCACTGAATGACGTTGCGAATACTAAGATGGAAAATATTCTGGATGATGTGGAGCGTGTGATCGAGCAGGAAGATCTGGATATGATGATCAATGCGATCGAAGAACGTGTCAATAATTCTGAATTTACAGCGATGGATATGGCAGCAGCATTTTTGAAGATCTGCTGTGGAATGACAGAGGATAATAAAAATACAGAGGAAAATGACTGGGAATTTGGAGATACCGGTGCAGGTGAGGACGGAATGGTACGTCTGTTCATCAATATTGGTAAGAAGCAGAGAGTACGTCCGGGAGATATTCTTGGTGCGATCGCCGGGGAAAGCGGAATGGATGGAAAGCTGATCGGAACGATTGATATGTATGATAAGTATACATTTGTTGAGGTGCCGAGGGAATATGCCCGTGAGGTACTGAACGCGATGAAGAACGTGAAAATTAAAGGGAAGACGGTGGCTGTGGAGCCGGCGAACCAGAAATAGGAGGTCGAGCCAGCTCGAATGCGCTGCGCTACTTCTCGCTGCAGGCTGTCGCCTAATAGGGATAAATAGAAGAGCCCCTGGGAGAATGAATAAATTCGTTCTTCCAGGGGCGCTTCTATTTATCCCTGCTCGGCTTGTAGCTTAGCCAAAGTAGCGTTTGAGTAATCCTTCGAATGCTTTTCCGTGTCTTGCTTCGTCTCTTGCCATTTCATGAACTGTGTCATGGATTGCATCGAGGTTTGCAGCTTTTGCACGTTTTGCAAGGTCGAATTTACCTGCTGTTGCGCCGTGTTCTGCTTCTACTCTCATTTCAAGGTTCTTCTTTGTGCTGTCTGTTACAACTTCGCCAAGAAGTTCTGCGAATTTAGCAGCGTGTTCTGCTTCTTCGTGAGCAGCTTTTTCCCAGTAAAGTCCGATTTCCGGATAGCCTTCTCTGTGAGCTACTCTTGCCATTGCAAGATACATTCCTACTTCTGAACATTCACCTTCAAAGTTTGCTCTGAGGTCGGCAAGGATGTCTTCGCTTACGCCTTTAGCTACTCCAACTACATGCTCTGCAGCCCATTCTCTTTCGCCTTCTTTTACTTCTGTGAACTTGTCAGCACCTACGCCACATACTGGACATTTCTCCGGTGCTGCTTCGCCTTCGTATACATAACCACATACTGTACAAACAAATTTCTTCATAATAATAATCTCCTTTTCTTTTTTTGATTGTATATTTGATTTTTTAGTTAGCAATATTAGTAACTGTTACTGATATTAAGATAACATATACATTTGTCTTTGTCAACTATAATTGATAAGTTTTTTCAAAATTTCTGAATTTATACCACATAGTCAGGATTTTCTTAAACAATCACCGCAGATACCGTAGAAAAGCATGGTGTGTGATTCAATCTGACCGTCGAAACTTTCGGATGCGAGCTGGTTGATCTTATCCATGTGATCAAAATCCATATCAATCATTCGCTTGCAGCACTTGCAATAGAAATGATAATGCGGATTGGTACGTGCATCAAAACGATCGCCGCCATCGGGTGTTGTAATTTTAATCGCCTCGCCTATGTCGGCAAGCAGATTTAAATTGCGGTAAACGGTTCCGAGACTGATATTCGGGAATTCTTCTTTGATATGCATATATACAGTATCCGCCGTTGGATGTGTTGTAACAGAGGAAAGATAATCCTTAATAGCCTCACGCTGTCTGCTGTATTTTAAATTTGCCATTGATGTCACCTCCTGCAAAAAAGATAATAATAATAATTACTAAAATTATATTATAATAATATTCTTATAATGTCAATAAAAAATTGTATATTGAATAAAAGAATAAAAAATGGAAATACTGTTAAGCGAGATGTAACAATTTGTAACAAATATGACGAAAAAACAATGCATATAAAGAACGGTGTAGAACTGTGTAATACGAAATAAATGAGTAAAACTTGACAATGTGAAATTTGATTGATATAATATCACCGTAACAAATGTAACAATTCTGTAACATTTACAAAAGATAAGAATACATGAAGGAGGGAGATTTATGCATTCAAATCTAAAAAAAGGATTGTTCCTGGTTACTTTTCTGGGGATGACAGTATCTCCGGGAATTTCGGTTATGGCAGCAGATGGGGACACCGCAGAAGCTGCAAAAATGCCGGGCGTAGGGATAGAAGCGGTATTGAAGGATTTTTATTCTCAGAACAGGGAGATAAAAGCTGAGGATTATCTGGTACCGGAAAATAAGGGCGAGTATTTAGATATGGCATTTGCCAATGTAACGAGTTTTCTGTATGTCAGAAGCGAACCGACAAAGGAAAGTGAATATGTCGGAAAGCTGTATCCGGGATACGCGGCGAAGATCACAGGTCCTGTGGGAGAATGGACGGCAGTCGAGTCGGGAGATGTCACCGGATATGTAAAAACAGAATATATACTGACAGGAGCAGAGGCGCAGACGTATGCGGAGAATCTGGTAACGGAAGCGCAGCAGGAAGGAAAAGAAGAAGCAGAAGCATTTACCTATGCAGTGTCCAGAAAATCTGAAGAAGTGCAGATGACGCAGGAAGTCCAGGAAAATGTACAGCAGACGGAGACTACCGAGGTTTCCGCACAGCCGGCGTCAAATGGACAGGTGATCGTCGATTATGCATGCCAGTTTATTGGGAATCCGTATGTCTGGGGCGGCACAAGTCTGACAGATGGGGCAGACTGTTCCGGATTTGTACAGTCTGTATTTGCACATTTTGGAATCAGTCTTCCACGGACAACGTATGACCAGATCAATGCCGGCGTGGAGGTAAGCTATGATCAGGCGATGCCGGGAGACCTGATCTGTTATGATGGGCACATCGGAATTTATATTGGGAACGGTCAGATCGTCAATGCACAGAACCCGGAACAGGGAATCGGGATTTCACCGGCGACTTATACGACAATTCTTTCAGTAAGAAGAATCGTGTAAAAAGCCTGGAAACACCAGTGAAAGCAGACATTTGAAAAATGCGAAAATGCTGAATTTCCGTGGGTTATCCACATTGTCCACATAAAAACATACGTTTTTTGTGGAAAACGGGGAAAATATTTTACAAAAGCAAAGAAACCTTAATATCCGAGCAATACAGTCGGATATTAAGGTTGTTTTTTGGGATAAATGGTATTATAATAAGGGATACGAAAAGCAAAGGAGGAAGAAAGATGGCAGTCGAAGTAACAAAAACAATGACAATTGGCGAATTACTTCAGGTAGCTCCACAGACAGCACCGGTTCTTATGGAAGTTGGAATGCATTGTCTTGGATGCCCGGCTTCACAGGGTGAGTCTCTTGAAGAAGCAGCAATGGTTCATGGAATTGATGCAGATCTTCTTATCGCAAAGATCAACGCACTCTTAGCAGCTGAAGCATAGACCGTGAATAAATAAAAGATATAATTTAACGGGGACGACAGATCATTAATCTGCCGTCCCCGTCTTTTTTCGCCAAGTTAAAAATTGTGGATTTGTCTGTTATTTAAATGAAGTCAGAGTCTGTATTGCGTTTTTGGCAAGGATCATATCACAGTGTTCTTCCAGAAATGCAAGTGATATACCACCACCCTGTTCCGGTGAACCATACTCGGAGAGCATATTACAGATACGGTTAAAATCAGAAGACGGATGCTCTCCCTGTGCAAGTGTCAGGATGTACATGTTCTCTGCTTCATCCTTGTAAAGTGTGTTCGGACCATCATACATCTCAGCTAAAAAATGACTGGCATGAATCACACTGTCAAGTCTTGAGAAAGAGAAAAGCCGGACCGGTGGAACAGAAGGTTCAGCAGGAGCTGCTTCTTTGGCTTCTGAAGCAGGAGCCTGTTCCTGGACCGGAGTATCGGCAAGTGCTTCCGGGTTCTCCGGGAGCTGGGATACAGCCTCTTTCATCTGGCGGAGAATGTCGAGAAAATCTTCGGCTCCGTCAAGTTTTTTCAGATGTTCCAGCACGGATTTGTGCTTATCAGCAGCTTCGTCCGCAGGAGTAGGTGTGAATCTGGAAAAACGGGTATCCAGTTCATCCGGATCATCAACTTTGGTTATATTCAGAACAATAGAATCACCGGCGGTCGGGATTGCTTCGATCATCAGTGGCAGATTGTCGCTTTCGAATCCAAATTCAGAAGCGGCCTGCTGCATCATCTCGCGGAATAAAGATTTTGCCTTCTCGGAGCCGTAAGCAAGCTCGCTGAGCTTTAACTGTCTCTGGGCGAGATCATCACGGGTAAGTGTGCAGCGGATCTGATTATCATTTATCTTTTCTATCTTCATAAAGTATCACTTCCTATTCAATCAAAAATCTATCTGAACAATTACTAATAGTATAAACAAAAAACGGAACGATGTAAACAAAATAAAAAATAAAAAATGCTTGCTTTTTTATAAACTCTTTCTTATAATGGCGTTACAGGAAAATAAGACAGACCAGTCAATCGCACAAATCTTGAATTTATCATACGCATTTCGCACACAGCGTACAGAATCAAGTACATTCAGGTCATATCAGACGATTTATCAACAGAACCTAACAATTGAACCGAAGTATGGACAGTGATCATTTTCTTGTCATCGGAAAAAGCACAGGAGAAGTAATATATCACAAGTGTTGCCTTATGGTCGCTTTTTGCCGTAAAAACTGTCTGACTCAAGGGGGAAATATGGACGAGCAAGAGAAAAAGTATCAGGATTTATTTACGGAACTGACAAATTATGAGCGTAGCGGTGTCCGGATGCAGATGAATGGCTTTCCGGCAAGTCCGCTTCAGATCGTGTCAGCGCATATGGTAAAAGAAGAAAGTAATTATATGCGGGATTATATTCTGGATGAGCAGGGAATGATCCGGGAACTGGATTTTAACAGTATAGAAACAGACCATTCACAGGTGGAATGAAAAAAGCAGAGCCCCCTCGCCAGGACATGACCTGTGGGGAATGGAAATAGTTCTCAGATGTGTACAAATGGCAGATATATGTGGTATAATAACCTAAAGTATGCGCATATTACAAGCTTAGTTAAGCTGTGAAAATATGCTGCAAACAGGAGGTGTCATGTGGACGAAAGAAGAATGACCAATGAGCAAAGGGAAAGAGAGCGCAGACGCAAAGCTGCGGCAGCAAGAAAAGCTGCTGCAAGATACGAGGATCCGGGCGTAGGTTATCAGAGACGGAGAAGAGCAAGAAAAAGACGTCGCCGTGTCAGAAACGTGTGTATTGCATTGCTGGTGATCTTTATAGTTGTCATTGGGCTTGCCGGTGGAACAATATACTGGATAAAGTATGGGCCGACAAAAGAAACCTATGATTTGAATAAATATTTTGGAATTACGGCAAAGTCGCAGATGGGTGTAACGATCAACAACGAGGTACTGGATGCTCAGGCAATTACAGAAGGCGGAACTGCATATCTGTCTTATAACCTTGTACAGGATTATATCAGCGATCGTTTTTACTGGGATTCCAATGAGCATATACTTTTGTATACACTGCCGAGAGATATGGTAAAGGCAGCGGCAGACAGTAAGGATTATTCTGTTTCAGATACTGTGAACAGTGAGGATTATACAATTGTAAAGACAGAAGGAGATACAGCATATATTGCACTGGATTTCCTGCAGAAATATGCAAATTTTGACTACGAAGTTTATAAAGATCCGGCAAGAGTCGTGATCACCAGTAAGTTTGGAGAGCGTCAGACGGCAAAGGTTAAGGATGATTCCCAGGTAAGGATTCTGGGAGGTGTAAAAAGTCCGGTGCTCGAAGAAGTGAAAAAGGGAGATAAGCTTACGGTTCTTGAAGATGTAAGTGACTGGAAAAAAGTCTGTACAAAGTCCGGAGTTGTCGGGTATATTCAGAAGTCAAAGCTGAAGGATGCCAAGAAAGAGACAATCTCAAGAGAATTTGAGGAACCGGATTATACAGGAATCAAGAAAGATTACAAGATCAATCTGGTATGGCATCAGGTCACAAGTGAAGCTGCCAACGAAGGGATTGAAGATGCGCTTGCAGCTACAAAAGGACTCAATACGATTTCCCCTACATGGTTCAGTGTAACGGATAATTCCGGAAATATCAGTTCCATTGCAAGTACAGACTATGTGGATTATGCACATCAGTGTGGACTGGAAGTATGGGCGCTGGTTGATAATTTCGACCAGAATGTAGACGATATGGAGCTGCTCAGTCATACTTCAAGCAGAGAGAATCTGGAGAATCAGCTGGTAAATGCAGCACTTCAGAATGGAATTGATGGAATTAACGTGGATTTTGAACAGATACCGACGGATGTCGGAGATCATTACATTCAGTTTATCCGGGAGCTTTCTGTGCTGTGCCGGGTGAACAATCTGGTCCTTTCTGTAGATAATTATGTGCCGAAGGGTTATAACACACATTATCACAGAGAAGAACAGGGGGTTATGGCAGATTATGTGATCATTATGGGATATGATGAACATTTTGCCGGTTCCTATGAAGCAGGTTCTGTGGCATCTTACAATTATGTAAAAGAGGGAATTGAAGAAACCCTGCGGGATGTACCGGCAGATAAGGTGATCAATGCAGTGCCATTCTATACAAGGCTGTGGAATGAGACACCGAAGACGGACGAAGAGCGTGCGGAAGATCAGGGAACCGAGGCTGAAAGCTATTCAATGAAAGTTACCAGCGAAGCACTTGGCATGGAAGAAGCGGCACAGCGGGTAAGCGAAGCCGGAGCAACTGTGACATGGGATGATACGGTGAAGCAGAACTATGCAGAGTGGCAGGGAGATAACGATTCAACCTACAGGATCTGGCTGGAGGATGCTTCTTCACTTGAGGTCAAACTCGGACTTATGAAGGACAATAATCTGGCAGGAACGGCGGCATGGAAACTTGGATTTGAGACTTCTGATATCTGGGATCTGATTCAGAAATATGTAAACTGATTACATAATGAGAAAGGTATAGAAAAGAGCTTTCCACGCATATATTTGTAAAAATATATGCAGGAGGCTCTTTTTTGAATAAAAAAATCAGTGAAATAGTAAAAAGGGGGAAAACTATTTTCAAGAGCAAAATAAAGTGGATTCTGGCTCTTATTTTACTGACGGGATGTATTTATGGCAGCTATACATTAAGCAGGTATACCGAGGCGGCTCAGGTGGAGGCAAAGCAGGCTCAGGTAATCCTGGATGCCGGACACGGGGGAAGTGATCCGGGAAAAATCGGGCTGAATAACCTTCTGGAAAAGGATATCAATCTGGCAATTACTGAGAAAGTGAAAAAATGTCTGGAAAAGGAAAAGATAACAGCAGAGCTTACAAGAAAAGAGGATAAAGGGCTTGGAACAACAGGAGACGGAAGTAAAAAGACAGAAGATATGCAGGCAAGAGTGAAGATGATCAACGAGACGAAACCTGTCCTTACAGTGAGTATCCATCAGAACAGCTATGAAGACCCGGAAATTCATGGAGCGCAGGTGTTTTATTACAGCCATTCCCGGGAAGGAGAGGCTGTTGCGAAAATCCTGCAGGAAAGTTTGCAGGAGATTGATCCGGAAAATCACAGGCAGGCAAAAGCAAATGAGACCTATTATCTTCTGAGGCGGACAAAAGTGCCTACGGTGATCGTGGAATGCGGTTTTCTGACTAATCCGGAAGAGGCAGAAAAATTGTCGGGAGAAGAATATCAGGAGCAGGTTGCAGAAGCTGTTGCAAAAGGAATCGCAAAATGTCTGGAATACCTGAACGAGTATGGAAATTAAAATTGCCATGCCATGTGGATAATGCTATAATGAAACACATGGAAACAATAATAAAAAAAATAGACAGAAACCAAATAGATCAGGTGATTATGGAAGAAGCCGGTTCAATCCTGAAGAACGGCGGTCTGGTGGCATTTCCGACAGAGACAGTCTACGGACTGGGGGCAAATGCGCTTGATGAGGAGGCAGCGAAAAAGACCTATGCAGCAAAAGGACGCCCGTCAGACAACCCGCTTATCGTCCATATTGCGAGACTGGAGGATCTGGGTGCGATCGTTGAATCTGTACCACTTATTGTAGATGAGATCGCGGCACATTTCTGGCCAGGGCCACTTACGATGATTTTCAATAAGAACGAAAAAGTTCCGCTGGGAACAACCGGTGGTCTGGAAACGGTCGCTGTGCGTATGCCGGATGATGAGATTGCCCGTGAGCTGATTCTTGCAGGAGGCGGATATGTATCAGCACCAAGTGCCAACACATCCGGAAGACCGAGCCCGACGACAGCACAGCATGTGGCAGAGGATTTAAGTGGCAAGATCGAGATGATCCTGGATGGAGGAAGTGTAGATATCGGAGTAGAGTCTACGATTCTGGATATGACGGTGACTCCACCGATGATTCTGAGACCGGGAGCGATCACAAAAGAGATGTTAAGTGAAGTGATCGGTGAGGTGGCTGTGGATGAAACTTTGATTTCAGAGAACAGCACAAAAGCACCGAAAGCACCGGGAATGAAGTACCGTCACTACGCGCCGAAGGCAGAGATGATCATTGTTGACGGAGAGCCTGAAGAGGCTGTTCGGGCGATCAAGCAGATTGCTTACGAGCAGGTAAGACTTGGATATAAGGTGGGGATCATTGCGTCTAATGAATCGGTTGATCAGTATACGACCGGTGTAGTAAAATGCATAGGTTCCCGTGTGAATGAAAAGACGGTTGCGAGAAACCTTTATAAAGTCCTACGTGAATTTGATGAAGAGGAAGTTGATTACATTTACAGTGAAGCATTTCCGGAGGCAGGTATCGGAACTGCGATCATGAACCGGCTGGGCAAAGCAGCAGGACATCATGTACTGCAGGCATCTGAGATCACGAAGCTTCAGGATTACCGCAGGATTGTATTTGTGAGCAACAGCGCGAACTGTCGTGCTCCGATCGCAGCAGCAATTCTGAAAAAGCAGCCGCTTTTCCAGGAATACGAGGTGTGTGCGAGAGGACTTGTGGTTCTCTTCCCGGAGCCACTGAATCCGAGAGCAGAAGAACTTCTGGCGAGACATCATATTGAGACAGAAGGATATGAGACTGTTGCATTATCAGAAGAGGAATTTGGGGAAGATACGCTTGTTCTGGCAATGCAGGACAGTATCAAACAAAAGATACAGAATGATTATCCGGGAAAAGGACAGGTTTATACACTATGTGAATTTGTAAATGGAAGCAAAGAGATTCCGTCTGTATATGGTCAGACACAGGAACAGTATGAGCAGATGTATGAGCTGATCCAGGGGTATGTCAAAAAACTTGCCAATAAGTTAAACGAGGAGGCAAAAAACAAATGTCAAATGTACACGTAATGGATCATCCGCTGATTCAGCACAAAATCGGGATTATCAGAAGAGAGGAAACAGGTTCAAAGGATTTCAGAATGATGATCGGTGAGATCGCAATGCTGATGTGCTATGAGGCAACCAGAGATCTGAAATTACAGGATGTCGAGATCCAGACACCGATCTGCAAGATGACAGCAAAAGAGCTTGCAGGAAAGAAGCTTGCTGTTGTCCCGATCCTGAGAGCAGGACTTGGAATGGTAGAAGGTATGCTTGCGATGATTCCGGCTGCAAAAGTAGGTCATATCGGTTTGTTCCGTGATCCGGAAACTCTTGAACCGGTAGAATACTACTGCAAACTTCCGGCTGACTGTGAAGAAAGAGAAGTATTTGTAGTAGATCCGATGCTTGCTACGGGAGGATCCTGTATCGCAGCGATCCAGATGCTGAAGAACAGAGGCGTAAAAAATATCCGTTTTATGTGTATTATTGCAGCACCGGAAGGAGTAAAGAAGCTTCAGGAAGCTCATCCGGATGTTGAAGTGTATATTGGAGCATTGGATGAAAAGTTAAATGAACATGGATATATTGTTCCGGGGCTCGGAGATGCCGGAGACCGTATTTTCGGAACAAAATAGAGGAACCGATTATGAGTGGAAAAAGACAGGATTATATTTCCTGGGATGAATATTTTATGGGAGTTGCCATTCTCTCGGGAAGACGGTCAAAAGATCCGAATACCCAGGTGGGATGCTGTATCGTAAGTGCAGATAACAAAATTCTGTCAATGGGGTACAATGGTCTGCCACGAGGCTGTTCGGATGATGAATTTCCGTGGGAACGGGAAGGTGAGGATCCGCTGAAGACAAAGTATGTGTACACCGTACATAGTGAACTGAATGCAATCTTGAATTACAGTGGAGGAAGTCTTGAAGGAGCCAAACTTTATGTATCGCTTTTTCCGTGCAATGAATGCGCAAAAGCGATCATTCAGAGTGGAATCAAAGAAGTAATCTATGATTCAGACAAGTATGCAGATACAACTTCTGTAAAAGCATCTAAAATGATGTTTGACTGTGCCGGGGTGCGATACCATCAGTATCACCGGACCGGGCGAAAAGTGGAAATTGAATTATAAAAGATATGTGGAAGTGCCATTGGACTGCGAAGTGCAGACAATGGCGCTCTTTTTTATTCCATAGGAACTTCTTTTCAGAGGTAAAAAACATATCTGTGTGAAAAAGTTCATAAGATAGAGCAGGAGGTGGCGGAGCATGAAAAGAAGAGGATCATGGCAGATAAACTTTATTGTCAGGGCTTTGACAGGAATGGGCAGTATTTTTCTGGTCAATCAATGGATGGACTATAGAAACATTCCTGTTTCTGTCGGACTAAATGTCCTGTCATTTTTTGTGTCCGGATGTCTTGGAATTCCGGGAGTTGCCATGCTTTATGGGATTATGTTTTATCAGTTTATGTAGGTGTTGCGCAAAACGTTTTTTTCTGGTTTAAAGCTATGGACAAAAGGAAAAGTGGCGCATATAATACGTCTTACAAGAGAGGCAAAGCAATAAGTTAGAAAATCAAAAAATCAGTTTCAGCAGTATTTATATTCTGATAAATACTGTGTCAAAAAAGGAATGCAAACGTGTTCCGTCATATGCCATTCGGCATTTGATTCAAAGTTTGAAAGAAAAAGGGCGGACATGCCGGAAAGGAGCAGAGCAAAGAATCGATAGAGAAATTTTAATTTGTGATCCAGAAGAAGAGTATGTCAGAAGACTTGCGGAGGCGCTGCTTTTGAAAAAAGAGGTGACAGCAGGAGTGCGAATCTGTTCGTCGCCGGAAATGGTACAGGAGTTACTGAAGATTGGTCTGATAAAGGTATTGTTGATCAGTGAGGATGTTCCATATGAAAAAAGAAAGCAGATTTTTACCGGGAAGAGAATTATTCTGACGAGACAGCATTGTGTGGATCTGGGAGAGGAGGAAACGGAGCTTCGGAAATATCAGCCGGTTGACGGACTGATGACCGGGATTTTAAAAGGACTTCAGGAAGAGAAGTTTCCTGGATCGTGTGCGGATAACGGAAATGGAAGAATCCTTGGAGTATATTCACCGGTTCACAGAATTGGAAAGACAACGTTTTCACTGAAACTTGGGAAAGCACTGGCACAGTCAGAGGACGTGCTGTATCTGAATCTGGAAACCTATGCAGGCATGGGAGGATATTTCCGGGATCAGGATGCTCCTGATCTGGCAAATGTTCTTTACTATGCAAAACAGGAAAGAGATGATATCGGGATACGGATTGCATCCATGGTAAAAAGAATGGGTGATCTGGACTATATCCCGCCAATGAAAGTATGGACAGATCTTCGTGCTGTGCATACAGAGGAATGGAAAACTCTATTTGAAAGACTGATCAGCCAAAGTGTATACAGCGTGATCATTCTGGATATCGGAAATGGGATGGAGGATGTGTTTCAGCTGTTAAGGCTGTGTGACCAGATTCTCATGCCGTGTGCGGAGGATGTATATGCGATGGCAAAAATTGCGCAGTACCAGCATATGTTGAAGGTACTGCGGTATCAGGAGCTGGAGTCGCGTACCATGTATATCAATATGGGGAAAAATATGCGTCAGACAGTAAAAGAAACAGTTGAGTTATTAAAAGAAAGTACAGAAAAGAGGTTCTTCTATGCGGAGGGCAGAACAACTTCATGAAGAAATTCTGGCGCAGATGGATCTGTCGAAGGAAGCAAGCGATGAAGAGCTGCTGGAACTGATCCACAGGATACTGGAAGAAAAATCGAAAGAAGAGTTCATTCCGCTTGGAGAAAAGGCAATTCTAGGGAGAGAGCTTTTTAACGCGTTCAGGAAGCTGGATATCTTGCAGGAGCTGATCGAGGATGAAGAGATTACGGAAATTATGATCAATGGAACGCAGCCGATTTTCATCGAGCGTAACGGAAGGATTTATGAAACCGATAAAAAGTTTCTTTCAAAGGGAAAGCTTGAAGATGTGGTTCAGCAGATGGTAGCAGGCTGTAACAGGGTTGTCAATGAGGCAACACCGATCGTAGATGCGAGACTGGAGGATGGATCCAGAGTAAATGTGGTACTGCCGCCGGTTGCGCTCAATGGACCGATTGTTACGATCAGAAAGTTTCCGAAAAGCAGGATTACGATGGAGACGATGATCGATACAGGCTCTATCGGAAAAGAAGCGGCGGCAATGCTGATCCAGGCCGTGAAGGCAAAGTATAACATTTTTATCAGCGGAGGGACAGGATCAGGAAAGACAACCTTTCTGAATGTATTGTCGGATTTTATTCCGAAAGAAGAACGTATTATTACCATTGAGGACAGCGCGGAACTACAGATCACAGGGATTCCCAATCTGGTGCGGCTTGAAGCACGGAATGCAAATGTAGAAGGAACAGGGGAGATCAATATCCGTGATCTGATCAGGACAGCGCTCCGGATGAGACCGGAGAGGATTATTGTCGGTGAAGTCAGAGGAGAAGAAGCACTGGATATGTTACAGGCATTTATATGTACTATATAATAATTATATATATAACGTATATAAGGATGGAAAATATAGATTAGAGGGAGGGGCATAGGAACGATATGAACATTAAGTATAGGTTATTGTGTAAAAGGTTAATAGAGGAAAGGAAGAGAGTAGGTGTCATTCAATATTATAATGTACTGTTCATAATGGAGTTAGTGTCAGATAAAGACATATGGGCTTTAGAACAGTGGATGAATGGTATAAATAACATATATATGAAAGATATACATAATTGGTGTAGAATACATTTTGTTAAATATCACACTGTATTTGTTTACAGGAAAGAGTCTCCGGTAAAAGCAAATATTTGGAATGGGTATTCATATATAAGGTGGCGGATGGAGCGGTTGATGAATTTGGGATAAGATAAAATAGTGATTGCATGAAAGAGAGCCTTAAAGCAGGGTGTTCTTTTGAAAGTATGGATAGAATTAAAGGCTGAAGGCTCTGCGCTATTCGTTTGGCAGAGCCTGAGTATTCTCTTGATCCGTAGAAAATAAATCTAACTGACCTTCTGGAGTGGAACTTTGACTGGATTCATCTTCAGTTGATGGTTCTCTTTTTTTGGGTGTTTTATGAGTGTATAATTTCTCAAAAGGAAGTGAATACTTGGATTTTTTATTGTATTCTAGTAAAAGAGCTTCTGCGAATCCTAATGAACCGGCACGACGTTCTCTGGCAGTACGACTGATTTCTCTGACAGAGACACGCCCAACTTTTTCTTTGAAGGTGTCATCTTTCATTGTTTCTCCATAAGCATTATCCAGACGGGCAATAGCATTAAGCATATTGGAACTAAAGGACATAGGCGCACCTTCCCATGTGGCAACACAAAGGCGTAAAACACGATCAAGAGTGTGAAAACCATATTTTTCATAGATATTAATTAAAGTGGATACAGCACATATACCTCCGGGGCGAGAGGAAGAAGTAATAGTGAGATCATATGATTCAACAAGGTCACGAATAATAAGTTCTCTATCATTACCAGCTTCAATATTAGCCATGAATATTTCATAAGGTAATAAAGATTTGACATATTTCATCTGATTTGCAAAAATATCTGCTTCTTGGGTGTAAACAAGATCATCATAAACCATACACCAGACAGGAGTTTCTCTTGATCCAGAGACGAGAGCAACAATCTCTATAGTGTGTTGTCCGTTGAACACATAATTTATCCCATCACGTCTACTTACTTTTACAGGGTTTATCTGATAAAGGTCAAAATTAGCTGCAGCACGCTGAACGTGTTTGATGGAAAGATTACGTTGATAATCTTGATTTGAACATAAATTTTTAATAGGTATTTGCTCAAAATGCACTTGGGGAACAAACTTTTGTAAATCTTCGGTATTTCCATCCATAATTATATTTCCTCCAATTTTTTTAAAATATTATTTGTGGTTGATATTAGACACATAAGCTGATATTTAAGCTTATATTTTGCTGTATCAGATGCAATTTTAAAATCTGAAACTTTTAATACTCTTTCGATAGAACTGTTCCACGAGGGAATCGTCAATGTAAGACTTGCAATTTCCGCATCTGGATCAAATTGTGGCAGGTTGCGTATTGAAGGAATAGAAACGGAAGATTCTTTCCTTAACATCGGTTTGGCGTAATTATTCCATAGTAATTCCCTTTTCATATCATGATAACTGAGATGTTCTATCTTTTCGGCAAGAAGGTAGTTATTTAGACTTAAAAGTTGCTCTTTTGGTAATCCTGAAAGCTCAATAATATTAGCTTGGGAAATCCAGAGTTGACCAGAACGAACTCGTTTGACAAAATCCGGAACTTTTTCATCAATTATATCTAGTGCACTACTGTAAGCAGAATATTTGTAAACGGTAGCCATTGCTACATTACATTCTTCGGATATTTTTTTTGCTGCGATGCTTGCACCGGAAATATGAGATTTATTCGTAGATGAAAGTTGTCTTGAAACTATAATTTTTTCAGCATCATATTTTTTCCCAATCAGGTATTTTTTATTGATATTGGTTAAATCCTCTCGTTTAAGTTGGTCAGTACATATCCATGAAATTACATCTTCTTTACTGGAAAAATGGAGTCTTTTTATTCGGAAAGGAATACTGTGTTTACGAAATAATTCATATGCTTCTATACCATTAATGACAATACCATTCCATGTGCAGATGGGGGTGTGATAGGAATGACATAATATCTGTTGTTCAAGTTGTTTATAATCTTTTTCACTGAGATATTGATACAAATTGGTGAATTCTAGTTTTGTTTTTAATGTATATATACTATAATTGCGCATACTCATCTCCCATTATTTCTGATTTGAATTCTGTTTGTGGCAGTTTTGTGATGATGTTATCCATGGAAAATAGAGCTATTTTTTTATCTGGGTAAATATTGCCTTCTAAACGAAAAATGTTAAATTTCTCCCAAGAAAGGTTAAGTTGGGAAAGTGAATATAGTAATTCTCGGCTGTACAATTCATAACTGTTACCATTGATGACAAAATAATCCTTAACTTTATGTGCCAATTTATCCTCCGCACAACTAGCCTTTATACCTATCATTTTTTGATCAGGATTAACAAGAAGTTGAATATATTCTGGGTTACCAATTTGACGGAGTGTATTGCGGTGGATTCGTATACGATTCTTTTTAAAGTCAATACATATTAGTGGATGGGAAGAGTGTTTGTTGTTCATAGGATTTTTCCTCACTTTCTGCTGTTGATGGTTCTTTTGCTTTTTCTATGGATTTATCAGTTGCCTTCTTCTTTTCTTGTATGTCAAATACTGCGTAGCCTTCAAATATATTGACTTGCATTGATTTTTGATGTTCTTCCACTGGAATACCGAACTGATTCTTCCATTCTTCAGGATAAGAAGGTGTCCTAGCAGTGGTTACAGTTCCATTGTCTTTTAGAGTACGAGGAAATATTTCAGGTGAAGTTAAATCGAAAATGAACAGTATTTCATTGCCAGAACGAATTAGTTTGCCGAGAATCTTGTACCGATAATTAGGATTCCAGTCCATGAGAGATATCACTTTAGCAAAGAAAATTCGACAGGTGATTTGTTTTGGCGAACGCTTTTTTCCAGAGGAACACCAACGAAAAGAGTCTTTTTCTTCTTCTCGACAGGGACGGACAGCCAGTTTTTTTTCAATGGGATTGACTAATATTTGCACATATTCGACATCGGGTAGTTTTTTTATGCAGGCGGTATTTACAGATACCTTGTAGTTATTAAACGTAAACGAAGGTTCGTAAATATGAGCGAAGAATTCGCCACGTACAACTTGATAACCGTCATAGCTGAAAGAATCATCGTCAATGACTTCCATTTGATTTGAGGGGCTGGGCGCGACTGTTATTGGCATAGGTGTGTTGATTTTCATCATATCAGAAGGTTCTGTAGTCATATTCCATTGATTTATAGGTTGCTCGCTCATTGGGTGTCTCCTTTAATTTCTGTAATAATATTCTTTATATTTTGTATAATGGTTTCTTTGGGAGTGGTTTGTAGCTCGGGTTCTTTATAAGGTTTACTTTCTGAAGCAGTCTGCCAGTTTTTGTCTGCTGTAAATTCTGTTAATTCTGGCGCTTGAGACTGAGTATAGTAATTATTACCGAAGCTATTCATCCAATCGGCAGGATAAGCTAACACACTCTTAGAATCAGATATTGTATCAGGCATGTTGTTATTGGGGGCGGATACGTCGTTGGTACTTGTCGGTATTCGTATTTCTGTATCGTCCATGTTGAAAATAAGGACATTTTCATTGCCTTTTTGGTGGGCAACTCCTAATATTCTATATTTGCATTTTTTGTCCCATTTAAATATCTCGTATAATGTTGGCAAAAATGCAGCGCCGGAAATTGGTTTTGGAATAAGTTGACCATCTTTGAGACGTGACCACTGCACTTTATTTTTTGTTTCAGAGGAACATGGTCGGATAGCAAGTAGTTTTGAGCTTGGGTGTATTAGCAGTTCGACAAATTTTATGTTTGGAAATTTCCGTATAGCATCTTTGTTAAAAGAGATCTGTTTATATGAAAAAGAAACAGAAATCCGACCAACAGAGGAGAAAAATTGTCCTCTGGCAACTTCATAGTCTCTTAAATCGAAGGAACCGGCGGAAGCAGTAATTGTATCAGGTACATTCATATTTGCCGGTTTAAGGACGCTTTGAGATGCTTCAAAGTAGTCTCTAGCTTTAAATCCAGACCATCTTGGATTAATGCTTATAAATCCACTTAGAGAGCCTTCTTGTATCACATGTAATTCTGGTAAAATCTCTTTATTTCCATATTTCGCATTTGTAATTAATTTTTGAACAGCTATGAAATCATCTCGGGAGATAATAGCTTCGTGATGTCCGACTTTTCTGTATTGATTACGGTCTTGATTGTTTTTCCTTGATTTATGGTCAAGATAATTAGGAGTCCATGTTTTTCTCGCCAGAACATCCCCACAATGGCGTTCATTTTGAAGGATTTGTAGTATGGTACTGGATGACCAGACATCATTATTCTTTTTTGTTTTACAACCGAGTTCTGTCAAAGAATCAGCAATTTGTTGAGTACTGCTTCCATTCAGATACATATAAAAAATAAGCTGCACAATTTTAGCTTCATGTGGATTGATTACAAGATCTCCATTTTCGTCTTGGTCATATCCGAGCAGAGGAGGTGTAAGGAATATTCCCCGACGAAAACGCATTTCAATGGAAGAATTCATAATTTCACTTTTGGTATGACTTTCTTCCTGTGCAAGTGTTGACATGAATGACAGAATCATTTCGCTTTTGGGATCAAGAGTATTTAAATGCTCTGTTTCAAAAAATACACCGACGGGTGGACGGAGTGAAGAAAGCTCTCGTACATATCGGATACAGTCAACAACGTTTCTTGCAAATCGGGATACACTTTTTGTTATGATTAAATCAATTTTTCCGGCTTCACAATCTTCAATCATTTTTTTGAATGCATCTCTATGTTGAAGCGAAGTGCCTGAAATGCCTTCGTCGGCATATATTTCGACAAGCATCCAATTCGGATTTTTATTTACTACATCCTGATAATGATTTTTCTGTAATTCATATGAGGATGTTTGGCGTGGATCATCCGTAGATACCCTTGCATATACAGCTACTCGTAGTTTTTTTTCTGTTTTAAAAATATCCTCTGGTGGAAGTGCCGGAATTACTTCCAGTTCTTCTGGATCAATACCTTTGTATCTTTGCCGGATTCTGGCTTTCTGTTCATCAATATTACTGCTTCGTTCTTCACTTTCTTTCATCAATAGCGACATCCTTTATAGTTGATATAACTATCATAGAATTTTTGGATTGAAAAAGACATAAACCATCAGTTAAGTGATTAACAGATGGTTTATGTAGAAATAGATATTTGATTGTTATTGAATGATTTAATAATCATTCGGGTTATCAGCATCGTAATTGTGTTTTGAGGATAGATGCCAATCATTGATTCGTAAAATATTCTTTATGGCTGAAAGAACCTCGAATATGTAACGTTTTTCAGTGCTGGTACAATCTGCCATTAATAAATCAATATCAGTTTGATATTCCGTAGGATTGTATAACAAGTTTCCATAGAGTAATTCATCAATAGTAATTTCAAGGGCATTGCTAATTTTGATTAAAGATTCTAAACTGGGTTTACGCTTGGCATTTTCTATATAGCTTATATAAACAGTAGAAAGATCAGCGATTTCAGCCAGCTCCTCGGCAGATAATCCTCGTTGTTTGCGGGTTTCTCTTATACGTTTGCCTATAAGTGCATAATTTATTTCCATGTCCTCACCTCCTTTCCATCACAACTTGACTTTTTTGTGTTGTAGATAGAAAAAATGGTGAGTTATACAATAGTAATTGGTTGTATAAAAAGAAGTATATCATATGTATATAGCAAAAAGAAGATTGTCGATTGATGGGAGAAAAAGGCGATAAGTTGTAATTGAACAACAGCGAAAAAAAGGTTATTATTTATGTATTAAAAATTATGTCTGAGAGGAAAATACATGGCAGATAAAGAGGAAATTAAAACACTGGAGGAATTAGAGGAAAAAGGAAGAATACTGCGGGAGTACAAAGAAAAATTCCGGCAGATGTGCCAAGAAAATAAAATGATAAAGGGTTCGACAGTGCTGAAACTATATGATAAAATTGAAGAAATACAAAGAGAATATGAGCATTTAGATAATAAGCTGACATTAATGGAATACAACTTTATATAGTTCTATTTTTTTTGTTTTAATACTACTGTTTCCCTTAGTAAATACTTGCAAGATACATCTCTAATATTTTTTCGGATTTCTAGTTACAATTAAGGTAACTACTATCGGAAAGAGGTGTATTTACTTGCGTACAGAGGATTATATTGCGGACAATATTATAGCTTTATGTAAAAAACGTGATATGAGTAAATATCGGCTGTCACAATTGACTGGTATATCTCAATCTTCGATTGGAAAAATTATTGCTAAAGAAAGTTTACCCACTATGCCTACTGTAGAAAAGATATGTGATGCACTGGGAGTAACAATGGCACAATTCTTTGCCGGAATGGATGTTCCAGTAAGCTTATCAGAATCACAACAAGAGGTTTTGAATATTTGGAATAATCTTGATGAAAAAGAACAGAATGTAGTGATACAAATGCTCCGGGGACTTCAAAAATAAAGGAAACAGTTGTAACGAAAATGTTGACTGTTTCTTTTTTTATGGAGTCGGGAGATTATGGTGATTGAAAAGAAATATTATGATATTGCACAGCGTGAATTGGAAGAAATGCAAAGAGAAATTAATGCAGAAAAAGCGCAAATGTCAGAAGAAGAGATACTAGAGGATAAAAAATGGCATGATGAACAATTGGAAACAATTATAAAAAAGGCAGAAGCTCATATGCGTTGTTTTAAGAAAGTTCCAGATCCTCAAAAAGTAGTGAAATTCACTTTTTTACAAAAAGATGCATTGGAAATTGCACGAAATATGCAGATGAATATAAAAACTGAGCGTAAAGAAGATGATTTATGGGGGACGATAGAAATGTCATTTAATAATATGTGGTTTTTAGATTCGGCTCCTAGTGAATGGAAAGATATTTGGAATAACTTGATGAAAGAAGCTCAGAGAGTGTATATAGAAGCAAAAGATAACATGGTCATGTATCAATATTATTATGATTTGGCGGTAGAAGTTCCTTGTGTGTAGACAAAATACAAATAATGATATATGAATGCTGTTCTGTAATAATTTTATGATATACTGTGGATATGATATGTAAAAATAGTCGGAGAAAGATTTGTGAATGTACGATTATTTAGGAGGAAAAAGCATGACAGATGCAGAACAAAGAGAGGCTGCCCGTCAATTTGTAAACCGATGGATGGGAAAAGGGAAAGAAGATGAAGATGGACGTTCTTATTGGATTGATTTATTGACGAATGTTTTGGGAATGGATAATGTGACAGAACGTTTGAACTTTGAAAAGAAAGTTGTAATTGATGGAAATACAAAACGTATTGATGTATATATTCCTGAAACACGAGTAATTATTGAACAGAAGAGTCTTGGAAAAGCATTGGATCAGAAAATCAGGAATTCAGGAGATGTTGATCTTACTCCATTTGAACAGGCAGACAGATATAATGGGAAGCTGACTTTTGATGAAAGAGCTCGGTGGATTGTTACGTCAAATTTTGCTGAAATTTGGATTTATGATATGAACCAGAAACAGCCAGAACCGACAAAGATTGCTTTAGATGAATTACAAAGCAAATATCCATTGTTGGACTTCTTGGTGAAAAAGGAAGTAAAGACAATATCGCATGAAATGGAAGTATCAATAAAAGCAGGAGGTATTGTTGGGCTTATTTATGATGCGTTTTTAAAACAATATCGTATACCAGATATTAAGGAAAAGGATGAAACATTTGAGCAGAAAGAAAAAAGAGAGCATAAACTAAAGAGCCTGAATGCTTTATGTGTGCGAATTGTTTTTTGCTTGTATGCAGAAGATGCTGGTATTTTCGGAAAGAGAAATATGTTCCATGATTATTTGGAAACATATGAAGTAAAGGATTGCCGGAGAGCTTTATTAGAATTATTTAAGATATTGGATACACCTGTATCAGAGCGAGACGAGTATTTGGAGGAAGAACTTGCTCAGTTCCCGTATGTAAATGGTGGGTTATTTGCTGATGAAACTATTGAGATACCACCTTTTACAGAGGAAATTAAAGAATTACTTCTTACAAAAGCGTCAGAAGATTTTGATTGGAGTGATATTTCTCCAACTATATTTGGAGCGGTATTTGAATCTACATTAAATCCTGAGACCAGACGTTCAGGAGGAATGCATTATACATCTATTGAAAATATACATAAAGTTATTAGTCCGCTTTTTTTGGAAGATTTGCAAAAGGAATTTGATAGTATTAGAGCAATTCAAGTGAAGCGTACCAGAGATAAAAAATTGGAAGAATTCCAAAATAAATTGGCATCACTTACATTTTTTGATCCTGCGTGTGGTTCTGGAAATTTCCTTACAGAAACATACTTGTCGCTTCGTCGTTTGGAGAATGAGGTGATAAAGGAAAAAGTTGGCGGACAAATGACATTGGTAGAGGTAAATAATCCAATTAGAGTTTCTATTCAGCAATTTTATGGAATAGAGATTAACGATTTTGCAGTTACAGTTGCAAAAACGGCTTTATGGATTGCAGAATCTCAAATGTTGGAAGAAACGAAAAATATTGTGTATGGATTTAATGATGATTTTCTTCCTTTAAAGACATATGTAAATATCACAGAAGGAAATGCATTAAGAATTGATTGGAATGATGTAATTCCTGCAGAAAAATTATCGTTTATAATGGGAAATCCGCCATTTGTAGGAGCACGTTGGATGGCGTCGGAGCAGAAGGAAGATGTTGAGAAGATATTTGAAGGATGGAAGAGTATAGGAAATCTTGATTATGTTAGTTGCTGGTATAAAAAAGCAGCTGACTATATGGGAAATTATAATATCAGAGCAGCATTGGTATCAACTAATTCAATTACACAGGGAGAAAGTGTTTCGATTCTCTGGAAACCGCTTTTTGAATCAGGTGTACATATTGATTTTGCATACAGAACATTTATATGGGATAGTGAAGCGTCAATAAAAGCGCATGTTCATTGTGTAATTGTTGGCTTTAGCAGAGCTGTAAATAATAAGCAGAAAATAATTTATTCAGGTGAGAACGCAATTCCGGCGAATAATATTAATGGATATTTGCTTGATGCAGAAAATATATTCATTGAAAAAAGAATGAAACCATTGTGTAATGTTCCTGAAATAGCATTAGGTGGGCAAGCAATTGATGGTGGATTTTTAATATTGACGGAAGAGGAAAAGGAAGAGTTTTTGGAAAAAGAACCACAGGCTTCTCCGTTTTTTAGACATTATATGATGGGAAAAGATTTTATTGATCGAAAGCCGAGATATTGTATTTGGCTTGTTGGAGCTGATCCTGGATTATTAAAAAAATGTCCGATGATATTAGAACGGGTGAATAAAGTACGTGAATTTAGACTTAGTAGTACAAGAGCGAACACAAAAAAAGCGGCTGAGAATCCAACTTTATTTGCATCAATACTTGAACATAAAAATCAATATATTGCGATTCCCAAAGTTTCTTCTCAGAATCGTAGATATATTCCAATGGATTATTTAGATGGTGAAATTATTCCGGGAGACAAATTATTCACTATGCCAAATGCATCATTTTATGAATTTGGTGTATTGATGTCGAATGTTCATATGGCATGGATGCGAGCAGTGTGTGGAAGATTAAAAAGTGATTATAGTTATTCAAACACAATAGTGTATAACAATTTCCCGTGGCCTGTAGTAACGGAGAAGAATCGGGAACAAATTGAAAAATCGGCACAGGAAATTTTGAAAGCAAGAACATTATATCCTAATAGTAATCTTGCGGCTTTATATGATCCTTTAACAATGCCAGCCGAGTTACGGCGAGCACATACTGCAAATGATAAAGCTGTTATGGCTGCGTATGGCTTTAGTACAAAAATGACGGAAGCAGATTGTGTGGGAGAGTTGATGAAATTATACCAGAAAATGCAATGATAAAAGTTTATAGAGCTGTTTTTTGCTCAAAGTAAAATATTTGAAAACATAGAATATTCCAAATCCATAAAAGCTGAATGAAAACCAATATGGGAATTTTACAGGTGGTACAAAATTTGTAAAATTTTCATATTGGTTTTTTTGTAATCTGTAAAAATTATAAATTTGGATATCAAGTAAGGTTTCGGATTTTTGATTTTTATGTATTTTTCAATTTTGGATATGGCTCCGAAATTGGCAATTTTGCGGAAGTGTATCCACACTTCCTGTCCTTGCTATTTTTTAATCACATGGTGATTTCACAGGGATATAGGGCTGTTTAGCCTATTTTTTCTCCCTGTGCTGTGACCGAAGAAATTCGAGGAACCAATTATATATTTATGCTGAATGTGAGGTACTGGGGAGCACAATCCTCAGCAAGATTTCAACATCCGGAAAATGCCGTATTGCTAAAATAGCGATATGGTATTACCGGGGTGGATCTTGCTCTAGTGTGTACTGAGACCTCGGCATAAATAGAAAAATGGGTTTGGGGAATCCCCAGCAAGATGAAAACCTGATGAGAGAATATTGTGATGAAAGACAATATTGTTAAACACAGGTGGATCTTGCTCTGGGGTAAGAAAGAAGTATCTTTATATTATCAAAATGATATTTGGAGTTTATGTTGTTGGAAAGTCGTAAGCAGGAAGATAACTTCAAGTTGTTGGTGCAAATATAATGAATAGAAGTGTCCAGTACATTTTTGGTGATGGGTATTTTGGTGGAATCCATTTTTATTTATTTTTGAATAATAAAATTTTGAATCTGCAGCCAATTCTGCCTGCCGGACAATGTTTTTAGATATCTGTAAACGTCACGGACTGGAACTTGATGAAGAACCATCGTATGATGGAAGAAAGTATTTGGAAACACGATAGAAGCAAACGCTGTACTTATCGTCTTGTCTGGCAGGGAAGATTATTAGGCATTAACCAGAGAGATATCGGCAGAGAAAACAGAAGTGATAGACAATGATATTTGTTAGATATGCTTCTTGTCGTTGGCTGCATCATATTAAAACGCTTTTTACGTTAAAAAAGTGCTGTGATCACAAGGCTTTTTGCAAGCAAAAATGAAAAGGCTATATATAGGTAGCCTGTGAAACTGGAAGTGCCCATTTTGGGCCTGATTTAAAGAATAATGTTCTGACAGAGACCAATGGAATGACTCTCTGCTGGGGCTCCAAAAGAAAGGGAAAATGATTATGGAAAAAATGATGAATACAAAAACAGAGGGTAACACATTTACAAAGAAAATCGGGCAGACAGTCTATGTTGTCCGTTATCATTTCAATGAAAATGCAAAGGAAACAATGCAGGAGAAGATTAACCGGATGCTGGTTACAGAAGCAAGTCGACAGGCAGTGTATTAAAATTAGGTGGATGTGATTGAAGAAAAAATATGATATCATGTGAGTAACAAATCGAGATTGAACAAATAAAGAAATTGTAGGAGGAATATATATATGGTTGGAAGAATTTATCACATTGGATTAACCGTTTCTGATTTGGATCGCTCGATTGCTTTCTACAGAGATATTCTTGGACTTAAATTTCAGGGTGAAATCTTTATGGAAGACGAAGAGACAGATAAAATGTTCCGTAAGGAAAATTGTAAAGCAAGGGTTGCATATTTGAATGGTTCAAAGGCTCTTGAAGCACCACCGATTGAATTGATTCAGTTTGTAGACAGTAAAATCCATAAAGAACAATCAGACTTGTTTACGACATCTATCTCAGAAGTATGCTTTTACACGGATGACATTGATTCTGTTTACAAAACCCTTATCGAAAATCATGTGGAGTGCTTGTCTGAACCGCAGTATTTCGACTTTAGGGCAGATGGATTTGGGGAAAGCAGAGCTTTTTATTTCAGAGACCCGGATGGAATCATTCTTGAGATGATGCAACCACTTTGATGAAAAATTATAAGTACAGGAAAGTGACAACTTCCAGTTTGTAGAATTCAAAAATTTAATATGAAATGTGAGATAGAGCGTATGGAAATAATCTATACGTTCTATTTTTTTGCCTTTTTTGAAAAAGTGATTAAAAAACTATTGACATTTTGTTACTGGTAGAAGCAGATGGTTATAAAAAGCTTTTGATAACTATGAGTGCAAAAACAGATAGCTGCGAAAATTTATTATGAGCTAATAGCAAAATTTGATATTTTGTGATATTGAGGGTATGGGGAATCGTAATCTCCATTAAGTTCGTCAGAGAATCATAATCCAGAAATGGGATTTTGAGTTACTCTAGGCGATACTTGCTTTAGAAAATGATTTGCCATAATGAGTTAGAATATGGGAGGAGGAAGCGTTAAAAAAAGAGAGAGCCATAAGCAACTCTCTCTGTGATAAAATCAAAAAGTTATAGTATCAGTGATTCGGTAAGATTACAAAAATCCTTAACAGGAATATTTTCTTTAAGTGGTAAAGCTGTCTCTAAAAAGGTTTCGTCTGCAAATCTTTCGAGTTCAGAATCAAAATATATAATTGAAGCATTTGTATTTAATTGGAATGGTGGAATTGTAACAAAATAATCATAATCTTCGTAAGAAGGAGTGGCGCAAGAAACTTTGATTTTTCCGCCCAATTTCAATTTTGCAAATTCTCCATAAATGGCAGTTAAGGCTTTTTTCCTTTCTTCATCAGAAGTAATTCTATCTACATATCTAATATACCAATAATCTATATTTCCCTCTTTTAATTCAATTAAATAATCGTATGATCTGGGCGTTCCAGATTTTATTGTCCATTCAACTTTATGCAGACTTGTCATCATGGAAAGTCCACGCATTAAGGTAGAAAAAAACTTTTCATGCACCTGAACAGTAGAGAGATCCAAAGAAAATCCATTGTCTGCAATTATCTTTTTTCGTTCCCGTATTTTTTTAGAAGAATATCCCGTTGCATCATATAATTCTTGGATAAGTTCTGGATCATCAATGGCTTTTGCAATTTTATCAATAGTGCTTTTATATGGTCTTCCAGATCGGGCACCGTTGAGCATTCGTGAAATGGTTGCATTATTTAAGCCTGTTTGTTCAGATAATTCTTTTTGTGTTTTTTTCTGTAAAATGATTTGAAGTATATTGATGAATCTTTCCTGATCGTAAACGCTGTCAGGATTTATTAGTGTGCCTGAATTTGATATAAATTCGTTCATTCAAATCTCCTCTTGATTTCTTTGACTTTGTATAAATTGACTTCTTGTATTTTATCTTATCAATTATATCCCTAAAAATCAATTTAAAACATAAAGAAATCAAAAAATACTTTATTGACATTCTCTTAAAAGTCAAAGAAGTCAAAAACGTAATTGACATTTTGACGTCTTTGTGTATAATGTAAATCAAGAAGTCAAAGAAGTCAAACAAATCAAAAAGAAAGGAAGGAGGGCTGTGGATTGAAATATAGGGTTGTTTCGATTTTGAAAGATAATAGACCACGTTTTTTGATTATTTCTGATATTGAAGAAATTGAAATCCTTCCATCAAAGTATTTGAAGCATCTGGATCAGATTAATGCTTCTCCGAATACTGTAAAATCCGCAGCTTTCGCACTTTCATATTATTACAATTTTCTGCAGGAGCAAACGATAGGATTGGATGAGATTATATTGCTATCTTATTCAGAGCAGAATAAACATTTTATTGATTTCTTGTATTGGGTTAAGAGTGGAAAGCATACTGAGCATAATACACAGACGAGCAATAAGACCTGCAATATGTATCTTGGTGCAGTCTTCAGATACTACCAGTTTTTGGAACTGGAAGATGTTTTGCCAATGCTTAAAGTCTTACGAGTAAAAAAAGTATCGTATTTTGACAGTATGGGAGTAAATCATCAAAATGCAGTGAATTCGTTTAAAGGTTTCTTCAAAGAAGAAGAACCTAATCTGGAAGAAATAACATCCGAAGAAATACAGGAGCTGATAAATGCCTGTTCGAATGATAGAGATCGATTGCTGATAGCAATGATGGCAGAAACCGGTCTTAGATTAGGGGAAATTCTGGGAATCCATTATACCGAAGATATTGATTTTGAAAGAAGGACGGTTCGGGTAAGGTATCGTGAATCCAATACCAACTTGGCAAGAGCAAAAAATGCAGAATATAGAATGGCTTTGTTAAGTAATAAAACTTTTGAGTTCTTGGTTAAGTACATTTCTGATAATCGAAAAAGTCTGATGAACTCGGAGTATTTATTTACAAAATTGACTGGAAAAAACAAAGGAGAGCCATTAGATGCGGATTCTGTGTATAGCATGTTGAAAAGACTATCCAAAAAAACGGATATCAATTCCCATCCGCATCAGCTCCGACATTATTTTGCGGAGGAAAGAAGAAAAGAAGGATGGGATTTGAATGACATTCGTTTTGCCCTGGGGCATAAGAAAGTTGAAACTACCATTAAATACTTGGGTGAAAATAATGAACGATTGATAGAAGCAACAGATCAATACTACTCAAATAATGAAGATTTATACCAAATTGCAGATTTTCTGTAAAAGGAAGGAGGGATAACCTTGGCAGTATTAAAAATTGTTCCGAAGTTATATCAGGAAAAAATATCTGAGAAATTAAAGGAAGAAATATCTTTAGTTACGACTGGAGAAGCAAAATACTATAACCGGTTATACAAATTTTTTCAGTATACAGATATACAGTGTACTGCAGATATTAACTATGAAACGAGAAAAATGTATATGGATTCTCTTGAAAAAGAGGATATTTCAGAAAAATATAAAGCGGAATTACTGAGCTTATTTGATCGTTTAAAAATAGAAAATATGCCGGATGTCTATTCACAAGGAAAGCCCTTCTCTGTAGAACAGGAGTTTTTTAAGCAAGACAAATTGTTTTTGCTGTATGTCCCCAATAAGAAGAAAGCACAATCTTTCCGTCAGGTGGTTGATAAGAATGATTTGTTATGGGATTTAACGAGGATACATTCATCACAGTTGGTGCGACAGACAAAAATATTGCTGTGTGAAATTCTGAATATGGATAAGGTACAAAGACATCGAAGATATTTTTTAGAACCATTAAAAGCACTTATACGGTTTTGCGATAAGTACGGAATAGATGATATTGAAGAAATGGAACAGGCAGACGAAAACAGATTTTATCTGTATTTAAACAAGGAGTCGGAAATTATAAAAAAACAGGCTTCTAAGATTGTTGAGTTTGCGAGAAGAACGTTATTTCTAACAGATTCAGAGACAAATTGGCGAGCGTGTATCTGGTATATGGATAGGTTTCAGTTTGATAAATCGAGAATCAATGCCAGTTCACCTGTTAAAAGCCTTTCATTTATTAATATTTACGAAAAAGAAAATCGTTGGTATTTACAATTATACGCAAAATATTTGGTCGGGATATCTGATCTGTCTTTATCAAATATCCGAAATACAATAAGTTTTATTTCACAATTTTTAAAATATCTGGATGGACAGAGTAAGAAAGTAACTGAACTGGAGATGCAAGATATAGCGGATTATGTGTCTGTTTTGGATGAGTCCGATATTAAGTATTCCACTTTTAACCGATATATCACACATATGCATACATTTCTACAGTTTTTGAAAATGAAAAATATTGAAGTGTTGAAGTTTTATCCGGAACGATTTTTAAAAAAAGGTTTTTCAGAACACAATGAAAGAAGTGTTCCAGAAAAAACAATTGCTCATCTAATTAAGGAGCTGCCGGCATTCCCAGAGCATTTACAGTTGATGTATTTGATTTTGTTTTGCACAGGAATTAGGAAAAGCGAGGTTTGTACAATAAAATCGGGAGCCTTTTATTCACAAGGCAATGAGAATTGGATGCGCATATATCAAAGCAAAATGCGGAGAGAAAAAGTCATTCCTGTTCCCAGTTTATTGGTTGGACTGGTGAATGATTATGAAAAAAAGTACGGAATAAAAAATGGGGAGTATTTATTCAAAAATAAAAAGGGTGGTGCATTTAATGGACAGACATTTTCAAATCAGATGATTCGGGAGTGTAAGGCTCGTGGGATTGCCTGCGGAGATTATATCTTTAGAGCACACGATTACAGACATAACCTTGCAACTTCAATGTACGGAAATGGGGTTTCTATACAAGGGGTACGAGATTATCTAGGACATTCAAGTGAGAATATGACAAAACAGTACATTGATTTCATGCCGGAACGTATTGTATCGGCTGAAGATAAATATTTCTCTAAAAATCAGTCATTTAAATTGAAAGGAGCAGAAGATGATGAAAGGTAATATTAATTTGATTTCGTATGACTGTTATCAACAAGCTACAGAAAAACAGTTGGCAGGACTGAAATGGAAGGAAAACAGGGTGTACTACATATCAGAGATTCATAATGAAAAGATGCAGGATGAGATTTATGGGTATATCGATGATAGATGTAGACGTTTGTCATTATCAACAGTAGTAAATGATATTTACAGATTTGATCTGTTAAAAGAATTTCTGAATGAGAAGTGTACAAGTTGTAGCAGCATCACTGATAAAAAATGGGAAGAACTGGAGAGAAGTTATAAAGCATTTTTATATAAAAAAGGATTGGCGCTGTATGTTAGAAGAAATAGACCGGATAGGCGGAATGTTGAGCAACAAAGTAGCGCTCAGATTTCTTTTCTGAAAATGTATTATGAGTATGTTGTGAAGTGTAAAACAGCAGATATTCCAGAAAATGAAAAAGATGTATGGGATATGAGAAAGTTGGATATTGTGCCAAGGAGTAATCCGATTCGTGGAAGATATAGATTAGATTTTCGTGAGATCAGGCAGAAAGAATTTAAAGAGATAATAAAGAAAATATTGTATAGCCACTGCCAGACAAAAGCAATGGGTAGTATAAAAGGTGAATTGCGTGGATTCCGTCGGTTTGCTAGTTTCATGTATGATCGATTCCCAGAAGTAAAGCACTTTACAGAAATTAGCAGGGATATGATAGAAGATTATCTGGTTTATATAAAAACGGATACTGGTCTTACATCAGTCAGTTACACGACAGAGCTGTCGGTTTTGGATAATCTGTTGGATGAAATAGGGCGTGAACTGGAAATAGGAAATATATGCAACCTTTTTCTGTCCAGTGATTGCAGAGCATATGACAACGCTTTACCAGAAGCGTATTCAGATGCAGAAATCAGAAGATTTAATTGTGCATTAACAAAATTAAAGCCCCAGTTAGGCAGATGTTTAATAATACATCAGATGCTCGGTACAAGAATAGAGGATACGTTGACTTTGCGAAGGGATTGCTTATCTGAGAAATCTGGACATTATTTTATAACTATTATCCAGCAGAAAACAAGGAAATATAAAAGACCAGTTAGCAATCAGCTGGCAGAATTGATTAGAAAAGCAATAGAAGTTTCAGAAAAGGAGCATCCAGATTCAGAATATATTTTTCTGCAAGATAATGGAAAATTGTATACAGATTCAATGCTGAAATATCATGTAAATATCATGATTTATGAAAATGATATCAGGGATGATAATGGAAATTATTTTGAGTTTCGTACACATCGTTTTAGACATACTTTTGGAGTAAAACTTACAGAAATGAAATTAGATGATGATAGCATTGCAAGGCTGTTGGGGCATAAGGATACACGAACCATACCACATTATCGGCGGTTAAGAAACGAAGCATTAGCGGAGGATACAAAGGCTGTACGAGATGAAATGAATGAATTATTAGCACAATACAGGAGGGAAAAGGAAAATGCAGAAACACGATAAAATGGTAGCACTGGCAAAAGAAAAAAGTGCGGAAATGACGGAAACAGCAATAACAGCTATTGAAACAATGTATAGAAAAAATATAAAAATTTCAGTTGCTGAACTTACAAAACTAACAGGACTTTCCAGAGGTTTTTTCTATAATAATCCGAATGTGAAACAGGTCATGATGGAATTGAAGGAAAAACAACAGGGAATGATATTGCGAAATCCTAAAAGTGATGCTATTGCAAAAGCACAGGAAGCACGGATTAAGAGTTTAGAACAGAAATTATCCGATAGTGTTCCGAAAAACGAATATGAAAGTCTTCAGAAAAAATATGAAGAATTACAGGTGAAATATAGTCAAATGAAAAAGGGAACACTGTTGAAGATGTACGACCAATTATAGGAAGAAAAGGAGAATATTTTATGCAGAACGAAATTTATGATGAGAAAAATGGACTTACTTATATGTTATGTGGTGATTATTATTTGCCAAAATTGGCACTTACAGATATCGAACCAACTTATGGGAAATATGGGATGCTTCGTAAAAGCTATTTACAGGAACACAGAAAGGCAAAATATCAAATATTGTTGTTACAAGGAAAACTTGTCGAGCATTTGAATCAGATTGATGCAGAAGCAAGGGATACACTTATTGTACGGGAATTTACGTATATGGTAAGGCAGCTGAATCTGAACGTAACCGCGGAAGCTGCCTGGAAGGATTTTGCTGCAAGGGTAGCACTTCCGGAGGTGGATACATTTGTCACTGTATTTTCCCTGGCAAAGAGGAGCGGAGGCGACAGTATTCTGATCATTAAAAATGCGGTTAGACAACTTGGTGATAAAGCGGAAGTGAAAAGAGAAATCGATACCGTAATTGCAGCGAAAAAAATGGAATTTCAGATTATGTCAGTGATTCCTTTGGGAATTATTGGTTATATGCGTTTGAGCTTTCCGGAATTTATGGCGGGGTTATACGGGAATCTGCCAGGAGCGGCTTTTATGAGTATTTGTCTTGGAGCTTACATTGCTGCCTGGAGACTTGGATGCAAGATTGTGGAAATCGAGGTATAGAAATGTGGTTTTGTATCGGAATGTATTTCTTTTTCGGAGCTTGTGCATGGATGTATTTCAAGAAGAAATCACTTTTCAGAAAATGGGACAGGCTTCTTAGACAGATATTTTTTTTGATGTTGGCGGTGACAAGTCTGGCATTTTTGTCGGAAATCGTGCAGAAGACAGGGACGGAAAACTCTGAAACCATGCAGATAAAGCGGAACGGGTACGGGGAAGGACAAAAAGAAGCGGCGCTTTCTATGCAGGTTGAAGGAGAAAAAAAGCAAGATATAGAAATTCGTGTGTCACCGAAAATTTACAGTGAAAAGCGGCTGGAAAAGGAGTTTCAGAAAGCGAGGAAAGAGCTTGCAAAAGTGATTTCCGGGGAAAATAAGGATCTGTCGCATATAAAGACAGATCTGGATCTGGTAACAGCATTAGACGATTTTCCGTTTTCGGTTTCCTGGGAACTTAGCAGATATGATGTAATGGATTCGCTTGGGAGACTGGATCAGGAAAAAATCCGGGAAGAAGATCCGGAGAATCAGGGGATTGGGATGAATATTATCGGAGTTCTGCATTATGAAGATAAGGTATATCCGTGTGAGATGGATCTTGTTATTTTTGCAGGACAGGAGAAAACGCTTTCCACGAAAGAGCGGGTTCTGGAATTGGTAAGATTACAGGACAGTGCTACGAGGCAGAAAGCATATCTTACATTGCCACCCAGTCTGGACGGAAGAAAAATTGCCTGGACAGAGGAGAAAGATTCAAAAGTGATTCCGATTCTGATGCTCGGAATGGCGATAAGCATTCTGCTTGTCGGAAGAGAAATACAGAAAGAAAACAATCAGAAGAAGACGAGAAAAGAGCAGATGATGCTGGATTATCCGGAAATTATCACAGAGTTTACGATGCTGACCGGTGCCGGAATGACAGCAAAAAATGTGTGGAAAAGGATTGCGGAAGACTATGGGATCACCAGGGGAAAAACGGGAAGAAAAAGAGAAGCATATGAAGAAATCTGGAAAACCTGGCAGGAAATGAAAAGTGGGATTCCGGAGATGGAATGTTATGAAAGATTTGCAAGAAGATGTAATCTGATTCCGTATATGAAAATGGGAGCACTTCTTTCACAGAATCTGAAAAAGGGTGCAAAAGGAATTTCTGAAATGCTTCGTATGGAGGCAGTACAGGCACTGGAGGACAGAAAGAGCAGGGCGAGACAGCTGGGAGAAGAGGCAGGAACCAGACTTTTGATCCCAATGCTTTTGATGCTGATCATCGTGATTACGATCGTAGTTGTACCGGCATTTTTGTCGATCCAGGTGTAGGAGGTGAGAGAATGAAGGCGGTAAAAAAGAAGCTGTGGACGGGATGGATCAGAATTCAGAAGATTCTGACGGAAAAAGACGGGATATCAACGGTAGAATTGATCCTTGTACTGGTCGTCATTATCGGTCTGGTTATCATTTTTAAGAAACAGCTTAATGAACTTGTAACTAAAATATTTGAAAAAATAACGAATGAAAGTTCAGGAATCTAAAATAAAAATTTTATTTCAGAAATGAGTGTGTACAGAGATGAAAAAAATGGTAAAGGGAGAGATTACTGTGTTTCTAAGCCTGGTCTTTCTTCTGCTTCTTACTCTGGTTGGGGCTTTGCTGGAAAGTGCCTCGATCCAGCTGGCAAAGAATGAGAGAAGAGCAGACGCAGGCAGGGCAGTGGAATCTGCGTTTGCAGAATATCAGAAAGATCTTCTGGAGCGATATGGTATTTTTGCAATAGAAGGCAGTTATGAATCCGGAACAATGTCTGAAGAAAATATTTTAAACCGACTGTCCTTTTACGGGGCAGAAAATATAGAAACAGAGATTGCGGCAATCCGTTATCTGACAGACCAGAATGGGAAAGAATTTCTGCGGCAGGCGGTTGAATACGAGAAAATGAAGACAGGAGCTGCGGTGATAGAGAATCTGACGGGAAAGGTATCCGAATGGAAGGAGCAGGAACTGAAAGCAAATGAATATGGGAAAGAGAATATAGAGACGAGTAAAGAACTTGACCAGATGCTGGAAAGTGAAAAAGAAGAACTTCCTGCAGAAAATAATCCATTGGCGGATATTGTGGATATACAGGCGCAAGCACTGTTAAATCTGGTCAGCCCGGAAGGATTTACGCTGTCATCGAAAGCTGTAAAGTCAGAAGAGACTGTATCGAACCGAAAGCTCAGGCAGGGATACGGAACCATGAAGGAAAAAGATAATGGAGCCGGAGATACCATTTTTTTCAATCTGTACCTTATAGATAAGTTTGGCAATGCTGCAAATAAGAAAAAGAATACGGTACTGGACTATGAGATGGAGTATTTATTAGGAGGAAAGGCGAGCGACAAGGACAATCTGGAATATGTGATCGGGAGAATTCGAATCCTTCGATTTGCAGTGAATTATGGATATTTGCTGACCGATAAGGACATGCAAATGGAGGTGGATACCCTTGCAACGACACTGAGTGCGGTGTTTCTTTCACCGGAGATCGGACCTGTGATCAAGCATGCGCTGCTTCTTGCATGGGCTTATGGAGAAAGCCTTACGGATGTTAAGACGCTTCTGGCAGGGAAGAAGGTTCCGGCTGTAAAGAGTAAGGAAAGCTGGAATCTGACGCTGGATGGTCTGCTTGAGCTGGCAAAGAACAGAAGTATTCCGGAAGGAAAGGAGACAGAAGAGGGAAATTCTTATGAGCAGTATTTGCAAATGATGCTGGTTTTAAAATCAAAGGAAGAACTGTCGATGAGAGCATTGGATCTGGTGGAAATGAATCTGCGATCTGGAATGGAGAAAACGTTTTTCCGGGCAGATGCCTGCGTATCAGGAGCAGACTTTGACATGACATGTTATCTGAGAAGAGGGATCCGGTATCAGTATCATATTTTATATCAATATCAGTAACAAAAAATGAAAATGTTAGGAGGTGGATACAGGTGTCTTTTCTGAGGACAATCGAAATAATAAATAAAATTCCTTTGATGATGTACAGAAAAATATTGAATTACAAACACATATTTGATATTCGCAGAAAGGAGGAAGGATTTGATTTTCTACCTGATTTGATCGCCATATCTTGTGTCAAAGAAAAGGCATCTGTATCTGCCTCGGTAACAGTAGAAGCTGTACTTTGTGTTCCGCTGTTCCTATATGCGGCGGTGAGTTTGATCTGGATGCTGGAGCTCAGAAGCATCCAGTCTGCAGTAAGATGCGGACTGCAGAGTGCAGGAAAGCAGGTGGCAGAGAGTTTTGCAGAAATTCCGGTGCTGAACCCGATAAGTCTGCATGCAGATCTTGTAAATGCGGTCGGGAAAGAAAGAATGGATCGAAGTATGATTGTTGGCGGAAGCGGAGGAGTCAGCCGTAAAAGATCCTGGGCGATACCGGGAATGGGAGTGCTGGAACTGACGGCAGAATATGAAGTAGAATTGCCGGTTCCTGTCTTTCATATTCCGATACTGCATTATAAAGAAAAAATGAGGATGAAGACATGGACCGGTTATGTAAAGACCTACGAAGCAGGAATTGGAGATAATGAACTTGTATATGTGACAGAAACAGGGATCGTATATCACCGGAATTATCAGTGCACTTATCTGGAACCGTCCGTGCGCAGTGTTGCGAAAACACAGTTAGGGGAACTGAGAAACAGCAGTGGAGGAATTTATCATTTGTGTGAACGGTGTGGATGGATGCCGGGAAATGATGGCAACTGCTATGTCACAGATTACGGGGATCGTTATCATACTTCATTATCATGCAGCGGACTGAAGAGAAAAGTTTATACAGTTCCGCTGTCAGAAGTAAAAGGAAAAGGAGCATGTTCAAAATGTGGTGGAAAATAGCAAAATTGGCAGGATTATTTTTTTTAGGATTCGGAGCAGCACAGGATATAAAATATCAGAAAATCTCGACAGAATATCTGCTCGCAGGAAGCTGTGCGGCGATTCTGTACCGTGCATTATTTGGACGGATGCATTGGAGTGTATGGGTTGCCGGACTGGGATGTGGAATTGTATTTCTCATGATATCGAAATGGTCACAGGAGGGAATAGGGTACGGAGACAGCTGGATGATCCTGAATATGGGTATTTTTCTTGGGATCTGGAATCTGCTTGGAATGCTGATGCTTGCATTTCTTGTGGCTGCGATGGCAGCAGGAGCAGGTCTTTGGAGCGGAAAATGGAAACGGACGACAAGAATGTCATTTTATCCTTTTCTTCTGATCGGCTATCTGGGGACATTTATATGGTAAAGCTAAAAGGAAGTACAGTAGTTGAGATGGCGTATCTGATGCCGGTAGTATTGCTTTGTTGGATGGCAGTCATTTTCGCGCTTTTTTATTACCATGATAAAAATATTATCGGTGGGGCGGCATATGAGACCGCGATTGTCGGAAGTGAAGAATGGCGATGGAAAAAGGAAATAGAAGATGGAAAAATGGAGCAGTATTTTCAGAAAAGAATTGAAAACAAACTGATTTTTTTTGATACAGTATCGGTGGAAACTGCGGTAGTAAAAGATGAATTTGAAGTGACAGCAGGAGCGCAAAAGAGAAAAATGCGCGTATCTGTTAAACGCAGTGCGGCGCTGACCGTGCCAGAGGAAAAAATACGCAGGAAAAAAGTATTGCAGGAGATTGTAGAAAGGAACCAGGAGGAATGAGAGAAGAGTACGAAAGAGATTTACATCATGCCTGGATGATTCTGGAAACAGATGAGCTATATAAAGAAGATTATCAGATGCGGATGCTGATGGAAAATGCGATTCCCGGACTCTTGTCGGTAAGAGGGCAGGGAAAAGATGATAAAAGCCAGTACCGCTACGAGATCAGTGGGAAGATATCCGTGAAGGCAAAGAGAGAAAAAGAGCACTGGAAATTTGCAGATCTGGAAAATTTTATGAGACAGTTTATCCAGGTGCTTTATGCAGTGAAGAATTATCTGCTGGACGTGAACTGTCTGAGCCTGGATCCGGGACATATTTATATATCGGATGAAATCTATTACTTTTGTTATTGTCCGGGACTGGAAGGTAATATTCTGGAAAAGTTTCATGAGCTTACGGAGTATTTTGTCAGGGAGACAGATTATGAACAGAAAGAGGCAGTCTATCTGGCATATGAATTACATAAGGCTTCAATGGAAGAAAATTATAATATTGAGTATGCGCTGGAGCGGATACTGGAGAAAAAGGAGAATGAAATGGAGAGTATACAGCCGGAGAAAAAAGCAGGATATGATCTGCAGGAGGAACTGATCCTGGATGACTGGATTGCAGAACAGGAAATGAAAGGGCAGGTTGTAAAGGACAGGCAGAGCGTCTGGGGATTTCTGAATCAGCGCCTTCAGAAACGTAGAAAAAAACGGGAATCCCAATGGGATGAGATAATGGCGGATGATTCAGAGGAATAAGTAAGATAGGACATGTTTTTCTTTTTACTACATTTTCCAGTTTATGGAAAGAAGTACTTGTAAAACAATTACGTGTTTTTTATAATAAAAATGATTATGTAATTGGTAACAAAAGCAAAAAAGAAGTGCCTTTTCCACAGGAGGAAGTAACTGTTACTGTTCCGGCGTGAGCTGTGATTGTCCGGCTGACAATGGCAAGACCAAGACCGGTACCGTTTGGTTTGTAAGTGACAAAAGGATCAAAAATCGTGTCGAGATATTCCGGTGAGATTCCACATCCGGTATCAGATATGGTAATCTGAAGCATTTGATCTTTGAGGACTGCTTCCAGACGGATTGAACCAGCAGACGAAATGGCTTCACGGGCGTTTCTTAAAAGGTTGAGAATCGCTTCATGCAGCTTTAATCTGTCGGCCGTCAGAGATGGAAGATCAGGGGCTATCAGAGAAGAGAATCCAATGTCGGTATCTACGCAGGAGGCGGCAAAGGACAGGCAGATCTGTCCCAAAAAGTCCTGTGCAGGAAACGTGCTCAGATGCAGATGTTCACTGTTATTATAGGCAGACAGCTCCTGCAGCAGAGAGATTGTGTATTCGATGTCTTCGCGAAGCTCTGACCAGTGGCTGAAATCTCTGGTTTCAGGGTGACTGGACTCTATGAGCTGAAAGGTACTGTAGATTAGCGTCAGTGGATTGCGAACTTCATGACTGATCTTGCTGATTGTATATTGCTGTGAATCCAGGAGTTTCTGAAGTAATTCACGAATTTCCGGACTGGAATTCATAAGCTGATGTAACTTTTCATAATCATTTGCAGTAAATGGCATGGTAACGACCATCCTTTCCATGATATAAAGTAGTTGTAGTTTATCATTGAAAGTCTGGTTCGTAAACAAATTCGAGATTAATCGAAGAAAATGTAGAAAGAAGGAAAAAACATGAGGGATGAGAACTGTATTTTTTGTAAAATCGCAAATGGAGAAATTCCATCTGCAACCATATATGAGGATGATGATTTCAGAGTAATTCTGGATCTTGGACCGGCGACAAAGGGACATGCACTGATCCTGCCAAAAGAACATGCGGCAGATATTTATTCTATTGATGAAGAACTGGCAGGAAAAGCATTTAAGCTTGCAAAGAAGATCACAACAAGATTAAAAGATGTACTTGGATGTGACGGATATAATATCGTACAGAATAACGGGGAAGTGGCCGGTCAGACCGTATTCCATTTCCATATGCATCTGATTCCGAGATATAAAAATGACAAGAGCGGATTCGGCTGGAAACCGGGTAAACTTACAGATGAAGATCGGGATGAAATCCTGGAAAAACTGAAAGAAAAATAAAATAGTGAGGTACTGGAGTGAGTTTTCAGAATAAGAATAAAAAGGAATTCGAGAACGTGTATCATAAAAATAAGTTCAACGTTTATCGGATAGCAATGGGTTATTCTGGCAGTCACAAAGAGTCAGCGGAAGAGATATTCCAGGAGGTTTTTCTAAAACTATATACACACTTTGATACAGTGGATGAAGAATACATGGCAGCATGGCTGGTAACAACAACGAAAAATACAGCTATCAATTATATGAAGAAGCGGGCAAGAGAATGTCCGAAGGCAGATATTGAGCTGTTTTCGGATCTGTACTCGAAGGAATATGCGGAAAGTGCAGAGGAGCATGTATTCCACAAAATTTTACAAAAAGAAAAAGTGGGTTATGGATGGACGATTCTGGATGCATTGTACGAAGAAAATGAAAACTGGTACGAAGCAATCACCATGGTTTACTGTCTGGAGAGAAAACAAAAAGATGTGGCTGAATCTATGGGGATCAGTATCCAAGCACTGACGGGTGTACTGTACAGAGCAAGAAAATGGGTAAAGATACATTACAATTCTGATGATTACACAAAATAGCACCGATGGATATGTAAAGAAAACAGGTGTCGTTCCGGCACCTGTTTTTGAACAATGTAAATAACTGTTGTTAAAAAATTATTTGGAAGCAGCATCTTCGATCAGACCGATAATTGTCTTGATCGGATCCTGCTGAGAAGACTGATTCATTGCATTTATGAAGTCTTCACGGGAATCATAAAGCTTGTGAACAGCTGCGAGAAGCTTTTCATCTGTAAGCTCTTCTTCTTCCATAACCATACTGAATCCCTGACGTTCAAAAGAACGGGCATTCAGAATCTGGTCACCACGGCTTGCATTAGCTGAAAGTGGAATCAGAAGATTTGGTTTGCGAAGAGCAAGCAATTCGCAGATTGCATTTGCACCTGCTCTTGAGATTACAACATCGGCAAGGGCGAAGAGATCTTTCAGTTCATCCTGAATATATTCAAATTGAACATAGCCGTTCAGACCGGTGAGCTTTTCATCGAGCTTGCCTTTACCACAGAGATGAACAACTTGGAAATCTTTTAACAGTTCAGGAAGAATCTTGCGTACTGCATTATTGACTGCGACTGCGCCAAGACTTCCACCGACGATCAGGATAACTGGTTTTACTTCCTTAAAACCACAGAAAGCGCGGGCTTTTTCTTTATCTCCGGTGAAAAGCTCCTGACGGATAGGGGATCCGGTAAGGACAGCTTTATCCTGAGGAAGAGAACTTAAAGTTTCAGGGAAGTTACAGCATACTTTTGCAGCTGAAGGAATGGAAAGCTTATTAGCCAGTCCCGGAGTCATATCTGATTCGTGAATGATAACAGGAACATGGTTCTTCTTTCCGGCAATCACAACAGGAACACTTACAAATCCACCTTTTGAAAAAATTACATCCGGTTTTAACTGCTTGATCAGGCGGTTGGCTTCACTGAAGCCTTTCAGGACGCGGAACGGATCCGTAAAGTTCTGAAGGCTGAAATAACGGCGGAGCTTACCGGAAGAGATACCATGATATGGAATTCCCTGCTGTTCAACCAGCTGCTTTTCCATACCGTTGTAAGAACCGATGTAATGTATGTCATACTGCAGTTCCCGAAGACGGGGAAGCAGTGCAATATTAGGTGTAACATGTCCGGCAGTACCTCCGCCGGTCAGAATGATGCGTTTCATAATAAAAATCCTCCCATTGATGGTGCGAATTAAGATTCGCAGTTGATACAGGCAGAGAGACTGCCCTGATATCATAATATTAAACAGGTGAAGGAAAAAGGTCAAGTTAAAGGGAAAAGAAATCCAAAAGAATGAGGTTTAAAATGGAAAAACATGAAAATAATCTGGATAAGCTTTTAAAAGCTGAACTGGAAAAAGAAGCCGGGGAAATCATGGAAGAAATGGACTCGGACGAATCACTGCAGGACATTTCCTTTCCAGAAGACCTGGATGAAAAGATGTGGAGTAAAATCCAAGAATATGAAGAACAGCAGAAAGCATATGAAAAACTGTCAGATGCCGACAAGGAGGCAATCCGTTTCGGACGAGAGGTTCAGGCACTTCGCGGCGGGGAGAATACGAAAGATCATCTTAAGAAAGATGTGGAGAGTGACAGTTATATAGATAATGTTGTGCCAATTGAGTATGTGAAGCATGAAACAGATAATAAAGCAAGTGACGACGGTACGAACGGAGAGACCGAGAAGGAAGCCGGAAAGAAGAAAGTTAAGAAGAGAAAACGGCACTGGAAGGCATATGGAATCGTGGCGATCGTAGCTGTGCTTGCTATGATGTGGAGTATGGTGAGTATTGGTGGGACGCCGTTCTTTGGAAAGCTGTGGACGCAGACTATCGGAGATAGGAAAATGACACAGGTGGATACGGAGAGAGAGGATGGGAGCAAGAATAAGGTTGATGATTATGATGAAGAAAGTGTATATGAGAATATAAAAGAAAAAATGGGGGTAGATGTTGTTCGAATTTTGAAAAAACCGGATGATATGGTATTGATACAAAGTGATATAGATGAGGTATTGAAAAAGGTTTGTTTGATTTACAATAATGGAGAAAGTATGATTGAATATCAAATGATTTTTAATTATAAAGAACAATCTCATGGATATGATGTAGAAGATAAAAAAATAAAGGAAGAACAAATTGAAGTAGATGGCAATAATATTAATGTTACTCAATATGAACTTCCAGATGAAAGTAAAGAAAATGTAGCACAGTTCATTTATAAAGATGTATTTTATACAATAAATACAACTATGGATGAAAATAATTTCAAAGAACTTTTAAAATCTTTATATTTTTTTTAAATATGGCGTGAGTTTTTTGCTCCTCGATTGTTAATATAGTGTAGAGAGGAGGCGAAAGGTGAAAAAAAGTAAAATTTTGTCGCTGATTTTGACAATGGTCATGGTTTGTACATTGTTTATTAGCACGCAAGGAGTTGTAAAGGCATCGGATGTACCGAAGTGTATTGATGGTTCTTATTTGACAAATGATGATTCCTCAGAAGTAACAGTTGGATCAATGAGTAGAGGCATATATTTGAAAAGTGGATCATCAACAATTACTAAAGTAGGACCAGGAAAAATCGGTGCGGGAGGAAACACGGTAGGGCAGAAAACGGTTTCCAAGATTACGGTTAGTGTAACTGTGGAGCGATTATTGAATGGAAAATGGGCTTATTACACTTCATGGATGGAAACAAACTATAATTCTGTTTATGTGAGTTCAACTAAAACATTATCTGTACCAACTGGATATTACTATCGAGTATGCTGTACCCATTACGCAAACTCAGATGTAAGCGGATCATTCACCAACGGCATTTACATCTAAAAATCACAAACCAAACATCCCAACCCCTTACCCACTCTAACCCACCCCGCACCACCAAACCAAAAATATTTTTTTAAAAATATTCATACGACTATCAACCGGTGCGGCAATTAGCGAAAGTAAGGACGAGGGAACAATATGAGGGAGGGAGATGGGAAGATTCCTTTTAACACCTGTCTGAATTGCAGGTTGATAAAGTTCAACATCTCCGGTCTTGCAGACTGACAAGAGGGCGAACAGAACTGTAAAGACCACAACTAATAAACGTATTTTCTGATTGGACAGAAAGCATATGACCAAATAATACAACCCGGTCGCGAAGTATGTGAGTATGGAACATCAGAGCAAGCAAGAAGCCTAACTAATGTTAAACTGAATTAGACCAAAACAAGCAGGTCGGGATAATTCCTGACCTGCTTGTTTTGACGCAAAATTGCGAAAAAATTATTTGATTACTGGTTATTGTTTAAATATTCTTTTAAAGCAAGTGAAAGCTGATCCGGGCAGGATGTTGCTTTGTATCCACATTTGATACCTTCGATACGTGAAATTGCTTCGTGAATATCCATTCCTTCAACGAGGCGTCCGATGCCCTGTAAGTTACCGTTACATCCGCCTGTGAACTCAACATTATGAATACGTCCAGCTTCATCTACTTCTAAGTGAATATTCTTAGAACAGACGCCGTGTGGTGTAAATTCCATGAGTATAGTCCTCCTTTATATTTATACTATTATTGTGCCTTATAAAATTGCTTCAATGATTATAACACAGCCTTATAAGAAAATGCTAGTGCATATTATAAGAAATCTGATATAATAGCTATTGTAATTTTGAAGGGAAATCTATAGATATAGATAAAAACAATATGTAGGAAAAACGGAGGATTTTCAAATGATAGGAATTATCGGAGCAATGGATGAAGAGGTTGCAATCTTAAAGGAATCGATGGAAGTTCAGGATACGATGGAACGTGCCGGAATGACTTTTGTCAAAGGTATTATGAGTGGCAAGGAAGTTGTAGTTGTAAGAAGTGGTATCGGAAAAGTCAACATGGGAATCTGCGCACAGATTCTGATTGACTGTTTTGGTGTGGATACGCTGATCAATACAGGTGTGGCAGGTTCTCTGGATGCAGATATCAACATCGGGGATATCGTGATTTCTACAGATGCAGTTCAGCACGACATGGATGTAAGTATGCTTGGCGATCCGGTAGGACAGATTCCGAGAATGGATACCTTTTCTTTCCCGGCAGATGAGAAGCTTGTGAAGATGGCAGTGGAAGTAAACAAAGAAGTGAATCCGGACATTCAGACATTTACCGGAAGAGTGCTCAGCGGAGATCAGTTTATTTCCGGCAAGGAAAAGAAGGAATATCTGGTAAAGACATTTGATGGAAAGTGTGCGGAGATGGAAGGCGCAGCAATGGCGCAGACCGCATATCTGAATAAAGTTTCGTATGTCATTATTCGTGCAATTTCGGACAAAGCTGACAACAGTGCAACGATGGATTATCCGGAGTTTGTGAAGATGGCAATCACCCATTATGTAGGGCTTGTCAAAGGTCTTGTAGAAAGAATGTAATGCGTAAGGCAGCAAAGTAAAATAGAAAAGCAGCGTCATTTTCCAGACAGGATGTCGGATTGTGGCGAACGATTAGGGAATCCAAATTCGGAGGTTTACGGTATAATGACGGTAAATCTAAGAAGGAGGATTCTTTTTATGTTGGAAATGTTCGTGGTGAGAGAAACGGTATTTTTTCTGACGGGAGTGATGATCGGGATCGGCGCGATTGCAAGACTGATTACCGGGATTTCACTGAAAAAGCTGGTAAGAGCAGCAAGTAACATGAGTAAAAGCAATCATCCGCTGATGCGGCTTGTAAGGGCAAAATTTGAGCATGGGTGTATGGTGAGTGATAAAGTACAGAATGTTGGTGCATTTGTAGAGAAATATTTGTATGAATACCGGGTGCTTGGCGTGAGGCTGCATACCTGGAGGCAGTGGGCGAAGGGGAGCATCTGGCTCTGCCTTATCTTTGGAGCCACAGGAACAGCGCTTGCTTATGCAGCGGGGGAGAGGGAACAGGGACTTTACAGATATGGTATTTTGGGCGGTATGGGAGCTTTGGCGCTCTTTCTACTCCGGATGCTTGCGGATGATGCCTATCAGCTGGAGGCAGCGAAAACCTATATGGTAGATTTTCTGGAAAATACATATGCTCATCGCTATGAGAAGACCAATCAGAAAGAAATCCAGGTTACGGTTCAGAGAGCGGATGAGATTCCGGAGAAAATGGATGCAGAGGAAAATGAAGCGGTGCATTCTGGTCAGGTGCAAAGACCATTTTCAGAAGAAACCGTGCCAGCAAGCGCAGCTACGGTAAATGCGGTTTCTGCGAACGAAAAACGGTATACAGAAGATGGACAAATGCAGCAGACCGTGCAGACAGTAGCAAAAGTGGGACAGGCGAATGCAAATCAAGCTGATGAAATGCGGACGCAGCAGCCTGGAGCACGGATGGAAGATACAGCCGGTTCCAGATTTAAGCAGGAAGATACCGGCGAAAAGCTGGAGCCGACAAAAGAGGCAAGAATCCGGGAAATTCTGGAAGAATTCCTTGCCTGACTGGTGTGGATAATCGCGAGTTAAGTGAAATCTGCCCAGTATATAAAAAAGTCTTTTTTGGGTAAAAAATGATTTAAAAATATAAAATACCGATATGTGGAAAATCTGATTCCAGATATCGGTATTTCTATTATTATCGGGCAGGTGGTACACTTTTGCAGTTCACAGTTTTACAGAAAAAACACAGAATGAACACAGATTGCCCCCAGAAGTTTCACAAATCATCCGTATAATTGAAAAGCATGAAATTTTGTAGTCAGGAGGAACAACATTGATTGAGGTAAAAAATCTTGTAAAGAAATACGGCTCACATCTGGCTGTAGATCATTTGAATTTTACTGTAGATACCGGGCAGATCTATGGATTTCTGGGACCGAACGGTGCCGGAAAGTCCACAACGATGAATATTATGACAGGCTATCTTGGCGCCACAGAAGGTGAAGTGCTGATCAACGGGCACAATATACTGGAGGAACCGGAGGCAGCAAAAAAATGTATTGGTTATCTGCCTGAGATGCCACCGCTTTACACGGATATGAAGGTGAATGAATACCTGAGGTTCGTAGCGGAATTGAAGAAGATCCCAAAAAAGGAACGGCAAGAGCAGATTGAGAAGGTCATGCTGATGGTGAAGATCATGGATGTACAGGACCGGCTGATCAAGAACCTGTCCAAAGGTTATAAGCAGAGAGTCGGACTTGCGCAGGCAATCCTTGGATTCCCGGAGATCATCATTCTGGATGAACCGACGGTCGGACTGGATCCGAAGCAGATCATTGAAATCCGTGAACTGATCCGCGAGCTGGCAAAAGAGCATACCGTGATCCTGAGCTCGCACATTCTGGCAGAGATCCAGGAAGTCTGTGATTATATTATGATTATTTCCAAAGGGAAACTGGTGGCAAGTGATACACCGGAGAATCTGGAAAAGCTTCTGACGAATCAGCAGACTGTGGAAATCCTGGCAAAGGGAAATGAAGATACGGTACGGAAAGTCATCGGCACAATCGGTAATGTGCAGAAGGCATCCGTGGAACACGGAAAAGAAGAAGGAACGGTAAAAGCGAGTCTGTTCCCGAAGGATGGAAAGGATATCAGGGAAACAGTATTTATGGCATTTGCACAGGAGGGCTGCCCGTTACTTATGTTGTATCACAGCCGCACGACGTTGGAGGATGTCTTCCTGGAGCTGACGCAGGGAAGCACACCTGCAGCAGCAAAAGAGATGAAGGACGGCGAAAAGAAAGACCGGATGGTAAAGCGGCGCAAGAAAAATGCGCAGGAAGAGGCAGAAGAGAACGAGCTGACTGAGATGGATGAAGAGCCGGAAGAAAATGCCGTTCCGACAAGTGAGGATGAAAAGGAGGATCTCGAAAATGACAGCAATTTATAAACGAGAATTAAAATCCTATTTTCAATCAATGACAGGCTATGTCCTGATCGCATTCCTTGTGATCTTCACGGGAATCTATTTTATGGCGTACAACTTAAATTCGGGATATCCCTATTTTTCATATGTTCTGATGAATATCAACTATGTGTTGATCATCATTATCCCGATGCTCACCATGCGTTCCTTTGCGGAGGAACGGAAGAACAAGACAGACCAGCTTCTGCTTGCCGCACCGGTAAAATTATTTGATATCGTGATGGGGAAATACCTTGCGATGGTGACGGTATTTGCGGTACCGTGCCTGATTTTTTGCATTTTCCCAATTATCATTAAGAGCTTTGGAACGGCGTATCTGAAGGTGGATTATCTGTCGATCCTGATGTTCTTCCTGCTCGGATGCGTGTATCTGGCAATCGGAATGTTTCTTTCGTCACTCACAGAAAGCCAGATCATTGCGGCAGTAACAACCTTTGGCGTTTTGCTTCTGATCTATCTCTGGGGAGGACTGATTGATTTCCTCCCGACATCAGCTACAAGCGGCATGATCGGTATTGTGGTATTCGTTACCATTGCGGCGCTGATCATTTACCGGATGACGGGAAACTGGATGATCGCAGGAATTATCGAAGCGATCGGAGTTGTTGCGGTTGTGATCGTAAGCTTTGTAAAATCTTCATTATTTGAAAATATTTTGGTCAACATCATGAAGAAGCTGTATCTTGCAGATGTATTTGACAACGTAGCATATAACAAGCTTTTCGATGTGAGTGGGCTGATCCTGTATCTGAGTGTGGCAGGTGTATTTATCTTCCTGACCATGCAGTCCATTCAGAAAAGACGTTGGAGTTAGGAGGGAGAAGACATGGAAAAAATCAAAAAAATGTTCAGCAGCAAGTCTTCCCGGAACGGAACTTACAGCGTAGGGCTTGCAGTGATCGTGATTGCAATCGCGATCGTGATCAATCTGGTGGCAGGACAGCTTCCGGAAAAAGTAAGAAATATTGATATCAGCAGCAACAATCTGTACGATATCAGCAGCGTGTCCACAAAAATGCTGAAGAAACTGGATAAAAAAGTAGATTTGAAAGTGATCGCAGAACAGGATTCTGTGGATACCAGGATCAAGACTTTTGTGAAAAAATATGCGGCGCTTTCCGGCAAAGTAAAAGTGGAATGGGTGGACAGCGTACTGCATCCGTCCATTCTTCAGAAATATAATACCGATGGGAATGTAATCGTTGTGTCCTGTGATGCAACCGGAAAGTCTACAACGATTTCATTTTCAGATATTATCCAGTCCGATTATTACTCTTATTATACGACCGGAAGTGCCAGTGAAAGTTCTTTCGACGGAGAAGGACAGCTTACCAGTGCGATCAATTATGTAACCAGCGAGGAAACAAGCAAGATTTACCGGACCAGTGGTCACGGAGAATCGACATTTTCAAGTTCGGTAAGTGATCTGCTTACTAAGAATAATCTGGAGACGGAAGAAATCAACCTGAGTATGAGTCCGGAAATTCCGGATGACTGTGACCTGTTGTTCCTCTATGCACCGACATCGGATATTACAGATGATGAAAAGACAATTATTGAGAAATATCTGAGTGACGGCGGAAAGGTTTATCTGATCCTTGGAGATACGACTTCAGACACACCAAATCTGGACGAAATTATGTCGGATTATGGACTGAAAAAAGTCAGCGGTTATATTGCAGATACCCAGAGATGCTACCAGGGAAATTATTATGCAATCTTCCCACAACTTTCTCTGAGTGGTGACCTGGGAAGCGGCATCAGCAATCAGATGGTACTTCTGCTGAATTCACCTGGTATGGAGAAAACAGATACGGATAATGATAATCTGACGGTTACCTCATTTATGCAGACATCAGACAGTGGATATGCAGTGACAGAAAATGACCAGACACAGGGACAGTATATCCTGGGAGCCGTTTCTACCAATGCGATTTCTGCGGATTCTTCAGATTCGGACAGCGAGGATGAAGACGATAAGAGTGATGCAACGGATACAGACACAAAGACAGCAAGACTTACGGTGCTTGCTTCTGCATCTATGATCAGCTCGGATATCACAGATCAGCTGACGACACTGGATAACCTGACTTTGTTTGTAAATTCAGTGACAGAGAATTTTGATAATGTAAACAATGTTGCGATTGAAGCGAAGAGTCTTTCGACTGAGACCAACACACCGATGCATGCAGGTGCATTCAGCATCCTTGTGATCTTTATTATTCCGCTTGCAATTCTGATCCTTGGATTTGTGATCTGGATGAGAAGACGGAAAGCGTAAGAGGCAGGAGGAAAAAAGATGGAGAAAAAAACAAGGACAATAGGAATCCTTCTGCTCGTACTGCTTGCTCTGCTCATTACATTTTTCGGGCTGAAAAAATGGAATACATCTAAGTCAGAGACAGAAGAGAAGAAAAAAGAAAACGCAGTGGTGCATATTTTTGAGACAGATTCGCTGGAGTCGATCGAGTATAAAGAAGCGTCCGGGGAAGAAATGTCCTTTGTAAAAGAGGATGATACCTGGGAGTATGCGCCGGACACCACGATCGCACTGACGGAGAGCAGTATGCAAAATATGGAAGATGCATTTTCGGATATTCAGGCGGTAAAAGAGATCAAGAATCCGGATGACCTTTCGGACTATGGATTTGATTCACCGGAATATAATCTTACGCTGACCGGAAAGGATGGCGAGGCACATAAATTTCTAATCGGGAATGCTTCCGGAGAAAATTATTATTTCATGGAAGATGGAACAGAAAAAGTGTACACGGTATCGGCAGATCTGATTTCGGAAATGGTATGGCAGCTTGCAGATGTTGCTGAAAAGGACAGCTTTGTAACAGTTACATCCGATAACTTTGTAAAAGAGACTGTGACAAAACCGGGTGACGAGGTAAAAACCTACGAAGCGGACAATGAGGATCAGGAAGATACTGTCACAAGTATTATGACAGCACTTTCCGGATTCTATTTTACAGATTGTGCAGATTATCATGTGACGGACGCGACGCTTGGCAATTACGGGCTTGCGGAAGATCAGCGGACGAAGGTGGAGCTGACTTACAAGGATACGTCGGATGATGACAAGGAAAAGACAGTTACATTCTATGTGGGAAGCAAGGACGACAGTGCGACCTACTATTATGTACAGATGGACGGTTCACAAAGAGTAAGCCGGGTACTGATCGATACGGTAGAGAAGGCGCTTGGATGGAAAGTGGACAGTAGTGCAGAGTAAAAGAATACAAAGAGAAAATTAAATAAATCTGCTAAGAAAGGAAAAGGGATGATGTCTTTCAGGAAAGGACAGAGTCCCTTTTTTGAGTGTACGTTTTTACAAATTTATCCGCAGGAATCATTGACGCTGAAAAACCAACAGTGATACTATACAGATAATACGGAAAAATGAACGTTATACAATACGGAATGAGGAGAAACGATATGCCAATCATATACAATGAAAAAACAAGAGAGTTTCATCTCTACAACCAGGAGATCAGCTATATCATCAAGATCCTTGACAACGACCAGCCGGGACAGCTCTACTACGGAAAACGCCTGACACACAGAGAAGATTTCAGCCATCTTTTTGAATATGCGATGCGTGATATGTCACCGTATGCTTTCGAGGGAAATTCTACATTCTCACTGGAGAATATCAAGCAGGAGTATCCGACTTTCGGCTGCGGAGATATGCGTTTTCCGGCATATGAGATCGAGCGGGAGAATGGAAGCCATGTAGTCGAGTTTGTATATAAAGAGCATAAAATTTATAATGGCAAACCAAAGCTTGAAGGACTTCCGGCGACTTATGTAGAAAGTGATGATGAGGCGCAGACTCTGGAACTGGTTCTGGAGGATACAAGTATCAATACAAGAATTGTCCTTTTATATACGATCTATGAAGCATTTCCGGTGATCGCGAGAAGTGTACGTTTTGAATGTGATTCTGACGAAAAGATCACACTTCTTTCTGCAATGAGCGCCTGTGTGGATCTGCCGGACAAGGATTATGAGATGATCGATCTTGCCGGTGTGTGGGCGAGAGAGCGCCATGTGAGAAGACATAAGCTGGATTACGGTATCCAGAGTATTTACAGTATGCGCGGATGCAGCAGCTACCAGTTCAATCCGTTCCTTGCACTTGCGCGTGAAAATGCAGACGAGTTCCAGGGGCAGGTCTACGGTTTCAGCCTGGTTTACAGCGGAAATTTCCTCGCACAGACAGAGGTAGACAATTATGATACCGCCCGTGTGCTGATGGGAATCCATCCAAATGGATTTAAGTGGACACTTGAAAAAGGCGAATCCTTCCAGACACCGGAGATGGTAATGGTATATTCGGAAGCCGGACTTAACGGAATGAGCCAGACCTTTCACAAGCTGTACCGCACACGTCTGGCAAGGGGAACCTGGAGAGATAAGGTTCGCCCGATCCTGATCAACAGCTGGGAAGCATTTTATTTTGATTTTGATGCGCCAAAGCTTCTGGGACTTGCGGATGTGGCAGCAGATCTTGGAATGGAGCTTTTTGTATTGGATGACGGATGGTTTGGAAAGAGAGATGACAGTACTTCTTCCCTTGGCGACTGGTATCCGAATGAGGAAAAGCTGAAAGGAACGTTAAAGGAGCTGGCAGAAAAGATCAATGCCAAAGGTTTAAAATTCGGGCTCTGGATTGAACCGGAGATGACGAACAAAGACAGTGATCTGTACAGGGCGCATCCGGACTGGATTCTTGCAGAACAGGGCAAGCGGATCTGCCACAGCCGGACACAGTATGTACTGGATTTTTCTAAGAAAGAGGTACGTGAATATATCGGGGACATGCTGGAAAATCTTCTTGCAGAAGTGCCGGTATCTTATATCAAATGGGATATGAACCGTACATTTTCAGAGGTGTTCTCCAATGGAAATGACAGAGAGTATCAGGGAAAGGTCTGCCACAAATATATCCTTGGTGTGTATGAACTGTATGAGCGCCTGACCAGCCGTTTTCCGCATGTATTGTTTGAATCCTGTGCAAGTGGTGGGGCAAGATTTGATCCGGGAATGCTTTACTACGCACCGCAGGGATGGACTTCGGATGATACTGACGCAATCGAACGTCTGAAAATCCAGTATGGAACTTCAATGGTTTATCCGGTGAGTTGTATGGGAAGCCATGTATCAGCTTCACCGAACCATCAGACAAACCGTGTGACACCGCTCGAGACAAGAGCAGATGTGGCTTACTTTGGAACTTTTGGATATGAGCTTGACCTTTTAAAGCTTGGCGAGGAAGATAAGGCAGAAATCCGCCGTCAGATCGCATTTATGAAGGAGAAGAGAGATCTGATCCAGAAAGGAACTTTCTATCGACTGAAGAGTCCGTTTGAGGGAAATGAGACCGCATGGATGATCGTATCGGAGGATCAGAAGAAGGCGCTGGTTGGTTATTACCGGGTAATGCAGCCGGTCAATGTTGGATTTAAGAGACTGAAGCTGAAAGGGCTGAAAGAAGATACCTGTTATAAGGTCAGCGGATATGCTTATGACTGCTATGGCGATGAGCTGATGCAAGTCGGAATGATCCTGTCCGATTCTGCGTCCGGTGTATGGAAGAAGGGCGTGAATGATAAGGGAGATTTCCAGGCGGAAGTGTTTGAGATTGTAGCTGTGTAAGCCGGAATATATGGGAAGGACGAAATGGGAGAACCGTTTCGTCCTCTTGCGTTTTCGGAAGAAAAATTATATGATGTTTCTAAAAGACTTAAAGAGGTTTAAAATGGAACGACTATACGATAAATTAAAAGCATATTCCGAGAGCGATTTTTACGCATTTCACATGCCGGGACATAAGAGAAACAAGGCACTTCTTGGAATTGAACTTCCATACGATCTGGATATCACGGAAATCGATGGTTTCGATGATCTGCATCACGCAGATGGTATTTTAAAAGAAGAGCAGGAAAGAGCCGCAAGGGTATTTGGGGCAGAGGAAAGTCATTTTCTGGTAAATGGAAGTACTGCCGGAATTTTAAGTGCAGTGATGGGATGTACGCACCGGGGAGATAAGATTCTGGTGGCACGCCATTGTCACAAATCCATTTACCATGCAATTTATATGAATGGTCTTGTACCGCGCTATGTGTATCCGGAATTTGATATTTCCATGCATATGAACGGGGAGATCAGCAAAGAAGATGTGGCAAAAGCACTTGCTGCAGAGCCGGATATCAAAGCCGTTGTGATCGTATCTCCAAATTATGATGGCGTGGTATCGGATGTGAAAGGAATTGCAGAAGTGGCACATTCGTATAGGATTCCACTGATCGTAGATGAAGCACATGGACCGCATTTCGGATTTCATCCGGCATTTCCGGGGCGCGCAAATGATCTGGGAGCAGATGTGGTGATCAACAGTCTGCACAAGACACTGCCGTCTCTTACACAGACTGCAATCCTGCATATCAACGGAAAAATTGTAAACCGCAGAAGGATCAAGAAGTATCTGGATATGTTACAGAGTAGCAGTCCATCCTATATTTTCATGGCAAGTCTGGATGCTTGTGTGGATTTTGTGGATGGAAAATGTGAAAATGCATTTGAACTTTATGTGGAGAGACTACAAAAGTTCAGAGAAGAGCTGGAACCATTACAGCATTTACAGATTCTCCGTACAGAACATTATGATATTTCCAAAGTTGTGATTTCCACAGCAAATGCAAATATTACAAGTCCGGAGCTTGCGGACCGGCTGCGAAAAGAATATCATCTGGAAATGGAAATGACCGGAGGAACCTATGTACTTGCGATGACAACCGTGGCAGATACGCAGGAAGGACTGGACAGGTTAAAAGCTGCGTTACTGGAAATAGACGGTCAGCTGGAAGCAAAAACAGCCGTTTCCGGAAGCATAGAGATTTCCGGAGAGCTTCCTAGACTGGAGCAGTATTTTACACCGCAGGAGGCAGCAGACCGGGAAGAAGACGGAGAAGCAGAAGAGATTCCGTGGAAAGAAAGTGAAGGACACATTTCTCTGGAATACGCATATCTCTACCCACCGGGAAGCCCGGTTATCGTACCCGGAGAGCGGATCAGCCGGGAAGCAGTAGAACTTCTTTGTTATTATGAAACACAGAATCTCCAAATAGAAGGAATACAGACGGAAGGCAAGATAAAGGTGTGGAAACATGAGTAAAATATATTATCTGATGGGAAAAAGTTCAACGGGGAAAGACACAATCTACAAAGAACTGAGAAAAAGAATGCCACAGTTAAAAAATGTAACGATCTATACAACCCGTCCACGGCGTGAGGGAGAAAAAGAAGGCGAAGAATATTTCTTTACAGACGAAACTGAACTTGAAAAGTTCAAAACAGAAGGCCGATTGATCGAAGAACGTGCTTACAATACAGTTTATGGTATCTGGCACTATTTCACCGCTGATGACGGGCAGTTCAATTTTGAACAAAAAAATCAGGATTATCTCATGATCGGAACTCTTGAATCCTATGAAAAATTGAAAACCTATTTTGGAAACGAAAAAGTAGTTCCACTTTACATCGAGGTAGAAGACGGAGAGCGCTTAACCCGCGCCCTCGCCCGTGAGAAAACCCAGAAAGAACCCAAATACGCCGAAATGTGCCGCCGTTTCCTCGCCGATTCCAAAGATTTCTCCGAAGAAAACCTCGCCCACGCCGGAATCACAGAACGCTACGAAAACACAGACCTTGAAGACATCCTTGAAAAAATCTGTAAAAAGATACTTGAACAGTAGAGATTTCAACACTCAAGCGAGACAGGCTCCACCTGGCCAGGTGAACCCTGCATTGAGAAATTCTTGAAACTTAAATAAGATTTTATAATGTAGTGGAGTTAAGACACAGAAAAAGACAAAAATTATCCTCTGGATCTGCGAATTTTGCACTACGGACCCGAGACTTAATCAATTGTGCAAGCCATTGCTGACACAATTGATGCTTGCAAAGGCTCGGTGGAATGGTTAGTGCAACTGCGCATAGCCAGAGGATAATTTTTGTCTTTTTTGTCTCTTTTACTACTACACGTATGACTCTAATTCAAGAAGTTCTCAATAATCACCCCTTCTGCTTCCTCTTCCGTCATTCCAAGAGTCCGCAGCTTGATCAACTGCTCATCATTGATCCTTCCGATCGCAGCTTCATGGATAATAGCCGCATCCACATGCTTCGCATTGATCTCAGGAATTGAACTTACTTCTGCATGATCCATGATAATAGAATCACACTGAACATGTGCATGGCAACGGTTCTTTCCGACAGCCCTCGGATGGAAGACCTGTCTGGATTCGCCTTTTGCAACCGAACGAGATACGATCTGCGCAGAGCTGCCTTCTCCGAGCAGTTCCACCATCATATTTGAAGTAGCTTCCTGTTTTCCATGTGTCATCAGTTTTTCAATGACATAAAGCTTGGAACCGGCTTCCAGATGTACATTATTTTCACGAACTGTAGAATCGACTCCTTTGATCTGAGCAGTATCCAGCGTAAATACAGAATTTTCACCAAGATAAACTTCGGTAACGGGATTGAGTACACGGGCTCCGGTGCCTTCACCCTCTCCGTAATGCTTTTCTACATAGCGTACATTTGCATTTTTTTCCACATGGAAAGTATGAATACCATCATGGCGGCTTTCGTTACATCCGCTGTTGTGGATACCACATCCGGCAACGATAGTTACATTTGCACCTTCTGCTACATAAAAATCATTGTAAACAATGTCCGTCATTCCGCTTGCGTCAACAACAACCGGAATATGAACTTCTTCGCCGTCTGTTTTTCCATCGATGAAAATATCGATTCCCGGCTTGTCCTGTTTTTTCTTGATTTTAATATGCTCACTGTCACCGTGGCAGAGCGCGATCCCATTATGTCGTAAATTGAATGCACCGGACTGTGTAAAACCGGTATCATCGATCTGAGCTAATACTTTTTCTGTAATTTTATCCAATAAAGTCATTGTATCTTCCTCCCCTGTTATCTACATTTCAGACAGCTGTAAGAATCTGCTGTCTTCCCTAATAATTGTGGAAGGATATCCGCGGTCTGTCCGATCGAAGCAATCTTTCCGCCTTCGATTACCATGATCCGGTCAGCCATCTGGATGATTCTTTCCTGATGGGAAATAAGAATAAGACTCTGCTTTTTCTCTTTGTGCATTTTTTCAAACTGTTCGATCAACATAGAAAAACTCCAGAGATCGATTCCGGCCTCCGGTTCATCGAAAATACAGAGTTTGTGCGGCTTTGCGAGAACGGTTGCAATTTCCAGACGCTTCATTTCACCGCCGGATAAGGTTCCGTCTACTTCACGTTCAATGTATTCGTTGGCACAAAGTCCAACGGTACTTAAAAGTCTGCAACAGACATCTCTTGTCAGATCTTCTCCAGCCGCAAGTGATAAAAGCTTGCTTACCGTCATTCCTTTGAAGCGCGGTGGCTGCTGGAATGCGTAACCGATTCCGGCTTCTGCCCTGTGGTTGATATCATAATCACTGATATCGGTTCCGTCTAAGATGATCTGTCCGGCACTTGCCTGGTCAATCCCCATCAGCACTTTTGCAAGTGTGGATTTGCCACCTCCGTTCGGACCGGTGATCACCAGCATTTCCCCGTCTTCTACGTTAAAACTGATATTTTCTACGATACTTCGTTCTATTCCGTTTTCATTCACCTGGAATGTAAGATTTTTTACCTCCAGCATGAGTTCATCCCCTTTCTGTGTAAGAAACTTATATAAAGTTTGTCTGGCCAAAATACCTTTTGCCCCCAACATCTTGTATGATGTAAGTATCAAAAGAATAAATTGCGTGGAAATGGAGCAATCCGATTACATCATTGGATACAGAAGCTTTATATATTCATGCTTATTATAAAACATATCGGAAAAGTTGTCATCTTTTATTATTGAGAAGATAGTTTGTGTGCAGAAGATATGATTTCAACATACCTACAAAGCGAAATTCGCAGAATTTTCAGAAATAATTCAGAAAGACCACAGGAATTTGCTCTAGGTATCTGCATAAATTTATGTTATACTAATGGAATAGTAAGAAAGAAGAGGGTGATAATATGTCAGGATTTAAAGATGTCGTAGGACATAGCGAGATCATTCAGTATATACAGAACGCAGTTACAGAAGATAAAGTATCACATGCTTATATTCTGAACGGCGAGAAGGGATCTGGAAAGAAGATGCTTGCAGGTCTTTTTGCACAGACTCTGCAGTGCGAAAAGGGCGGAGCAGAACCGTGCTATGAGTGCCATTCGTGCAAGCAGGCAGTCAGCGGCAATCATCCGGATATTATCTGGGTAACGCATGAAAAGCCGAACAGCATCAGTGTAGATGATATCCGGGTTCAGATCAATGGGGATATTCAGGTGAAGCCTTATAATGGAAAATACAAGATCTACATTGTGCCGGATGCAGATATGATGACTGTACAGGCACAGAATGCTCTGCTGAAGACAATCGAAGAGCCACCTGCTTATGCGGTAATTCTGCTTCTTACAGAGAATGCGAACAGTCTGCTCCCAACGATCTGCTCAAGATGCGTTATGCTGAAGCTCCGCAACATTAAGGATCAGCTTGTGAAAAGGTATCTGATGGAGCAGCTTCAGGTTCCTGATTACAAGGCAGACGTGTGTACTGCATTTGCACAGGGCAATATTGGAAAAGCTGCTATGCTGGCAGGCTCTGAGCATTTTAATGAAATTAAAGATGAGGCAGTTCGTCTGCTGAAGAATATCGATACCATGGAACTCGGTGATCTGGTGGAAGCTGTGAAACGGATTTCCGCTTACAAGATTGAGATCACAGATTATCTGGACATCCTTATGATCTGGTATCGTGATGTTCTGATCTATAAAGCAACAATGAATATCGACAGACTGATTTTCGGTGAAGAGATCGACAGTATCAGGGAGCGTGCGAAAAAGAGCTCTTATGAAGGAATTGAGACAATTCTGGAAGCACTTGAGAAAGCAAAGGCGAGACTGCGCGCCAATGTCAACTTTGATCTTGTCATGGAACTTCTTCTGTTGACAATAAAGGAGAACTAGGGAATGACAAAAGTAATTGGAGTCCGTTTTCGGACTGCAGGAAAGATCTATTTTTTCTCACCGGGCAAATTTGAGGTGAAGCGTGGCGATCAGGTAATTGTAGAGACCGCGAGAGGAGTAGAATTCGGTAACGTTGTGATGGGACCGAAGGAAGTGAAGGATGAAGAGATCACCCAGCCTCTTAAGACGGTGATCCGCCTGGCGACAGAGGATGACCGCCGTGTAGAAGAAAAGAATCGCAAAAAAGAAAAAGAAGCATTTCAGATTTGTCTGGAAAAGATCCACAAGCATGGACTGGAGATGAAGCTGATCGATGCAGAATATACCTTTGACAACAATAAAGTGCTGTTTTACTTTACCGCAGACGGAAGAATTGATTTCCGTGAACTGGTAAAGGATCTGGCAGCGGTATTCCGTACCAGGATCGAACTTCGCCAGATCGGTGTAAGAGATGAGACGAAAATCCGCGGAGGAATCGGGATCTGTGGACGAGAGCTTTGCTGCCACACCTATCTGTCTGAGTTTGCACCGGTTTCGATCAAGATGGCAAAAGAACAGAATCTGTCTCTGAACCCGACTAAGATTTCAGGTGTATGTGGCAGACTGATGTGCTGCCTGACAAATGAGGAAGAGACATACGAGGAACTCAACAATAATCTTCCGTCTGCAGGTGAGGCGGTGACAACTCCGGAAGGACTGAAAGGTGAAGTACAGTCATTGAGCGTACTGCGTCAGCTTGTCAGGGTTATTGTAACTCTGGACAATGATGAGAAAGAAATCCGTGAATATCCGGCAGCTGACCTGAAGTTCAAACCGCGCCGCCGGAAAAAGGATGTGAAGCTTTCCAAACAGGAAATGAAAGAGCTTGCAGCTCTGGAGAAAGGTGAAGGAGCGTCAAAGTTAGATGACAAATAATCTTAAGCCGGGAGAACGGCTCGATGATTTACAGATAAAAGGCTATGAGATTATCCAGAGCCCGGGGCGGTTCTGCTTCGGAATGGATGCAGTGTTTTTAAGTGCCTTTGCCAAAGTAAAAGCGGGAGAATGCGTTCTTGATCTTGGAACAGGAACGGGAATTCTCCCGATTCTTTTGGCCGCAAAGACAAAAGGAAAGCATTTTACAGGACTGGAGATCCAGGAAGAAAGTGCGGATATGGCGTGTCGGAGTGTCCGGCACAACCGGCTTGAGGAGCAGATCGACATTGTGACGGGAGATATCAAAGAAGCGTCACAGATATTTGGAAAAGGTTCCATGGATGTGATAACAACGAACCCTCCATACATGATCGGAGGTCATGGAATGGCTAATCCGGAAAGTGCTAAGGCAATTGCGAGGCATGAGGTACTGTGCACACTGGAGGATATTATCCGGGAAAGTGCACGGATTTTAAAAGCTGGAGGAAGATTTTATATGGTACACAGACCGTTTAGGCTCGCAGAGATTCTGACAGCAATGTGTGAGGCGAAGCTGGAGCCAAAAAGAATGCGTCTGGTGTATCCATATGTGGATAAGGAACCGAACATGGTTTTAATAGAAGGAATCCGTGGTGCCAAATCGCGGATGACAGTAGATCCGCCACTGATCGTTTATGAGAAGGACGGCAGCTATACACGGGAGATCCTGGAGTATTACGGGATGACAGGAACTGGAAAGGAGTAACGAATGGCAGGAACATTATATTTGTGTGCAACACCGATCGGCAATCTGGAAGATATGACGTTCCGGGTGATCCGGACGCTGAAAGAAGTTGATCTGATCGCGGCAGAAGATACCAGGAACAGTATTAAACTGCTGAACCATTTTGAGATTAAAACACCGATGACCAGTTATCATGAGTATAATAAGATAGAAAAGGGACACGCTCTGGTGGACAAACTTCTTACAGGGATGAATATTGCGCTGATCACCGATGCCGGTACACCAGGGATCTCAGATCCGGGTGAGGAACTGGTGAAAATGTGCTATGAAGCCGGAATTACGGTCACTTCCCTTCCGGGAGCCGCTGCCTGTATTACGGCACTGACACTTTCCGGGCTTTCCACCAGAAGATTTGCATTTGAGGCATTTCTTCCAACGGACAAAAAGGAAAGACAGGCAGTCCTGGGTGAGCTTGTAGATGAGACAAGAACGATGATCGTTTACGAAGCACCGCACCGTCTGGTGAGAACCTTGAGAGAGCTTGGAGAAGTTCTAGGTGGGGACAGACATCTGACTGTGTGCCGGGAACTTACAAAAAAGCATGAGACTGCATTTCGCACCACATTTGCGGAAGCGGTTTCCTATTACGAGAGCAACGATCCGAAGGGGGAGTGTGTGCTTGTGATCGAGGGGAAGAGCCGGGAGAGCATTTTACAGGAGGAGCGCGCAAAATGGGAAGAAATGACGGTTCAGGAGCATATGGATTACTATATGAACCAGGGAATCGATAAGAAAGAAGCCATGAAAAAGGTGGCAAAAGACCGCGGAGTCGGAAAGAGGGACATTTATAAAGAACTGCTGTAAGGCTTTCGTCAATTTGTACACCTTCTTAAAAAATCTTTGTTCAACCCGGTCATAGACCGACGATGTAAAAACAGATATACTTTATTTCAGAAACAAGAACAGCGACAGTGTGTAAGAAGCGCACAAAGATTTAGGAGGAAAAATAAATGGCAAGCTTATCATTAAAGCATATTAACAAAACATATCCGAACGGATTTGAAGCAGTTAAAGATTTCAACCTTGAAATTGAAGATAAAGAATTTATCATTTTTGTAGGACCATCTGGATGTGGTAAATCTACCACACTTCGTATGGTTGCAGGTCTGGAAGAGATCACAAGCGGTGAACTCAAGATCGGTGACAAAGTGGTAAATGATGTAGAACCAAAAGACAGAGATATCGCGATGGTATTCCAGAACTATGCTCTGTACCCACATATGACTGTATATGATAACATGGCATTCGGACTTAAATTAAGAAAAGTTCCGAAACCGGAGATTGATAAGATGGTTCGTGAAGCAGCTAAGATCCTTGACCTTGAACCACTGCTTGACCGTAAACCAAAAGCTCTTTCAGGTGGACAGAGACAGCGTGTTGCTATGGGACGTGCAATCGTTCGTAACCCGAAGGTATTCCTTATGGATGAACCACTTTCCAACCTGGATGCTAAACTTCGTGGACAGATGCGTATCGAGATTTCCAAACTTCATCAGAGACTTGGTACAACAATCATCTACGTAACACATGACCAGACAGAAGCTATGACACTGGGAACCAGAATCGTAGTTATGAACGCAGGTGTTGTTCAGCAGGTAGATACACCACAGGTACTTTATGATACCCCATGCAACCTCTTCGTTGCAGGATTCATCGGATCACCACAGATGAACTTCCTTGATGCTGTATGCCAGAAGAAGGGTGACAAAGTTGTCCTCAAAGTTGGACCGGCTGATATTGTACTTCCACCGGCAAAAGCAAAGAAACTTATCGATGGAGGATATGAAGGAAAGACTGTTGTCCTTGGAATCCGTCCGGAAGATGTACATGATGAGCAGATGTTTATCACATCTTCACCGAATACAGTTATTCAGGCTAAGATCCGTGTATATGAAATGCTTGGTGCTGAAGTTTATCTCCACTTTGATTATGAAGGAGCTACAATGACAGCCCGTGTTGATTCTAGAACAACAGCAAGAACAGGGGATACAGTTACATTCGCATTCGATGCTGAAAAGATCCATGTGTTCGACAAAGAGACAGAAAAGACAATTACAAACTAAGATGTGAAATTATTTGCCGGAGTTTCCGATTTTGGAGACTCCGGTTAAAATTTTCTTGACAATCGGGCTATTCGTGGTATATAGTTACGTTAATAAAGGGGAGTAACCTACGCAAGGGAATCCGCGTTTGTGGTGTCGTCAGTACGGTGGAAGCATCCGGTACCACAAGAAAATGGTGAGACTTTTATTGCATTATTTGTTGTGCAATAAGGGTTTCTTTTTTTGTACATTTTTATCGAAAGAGAGCTTCGTTGCATAAGAAATTCAGGAATGTGAATACTCAGAAACAGGAGGCGGAAAGGATGAAAGAAATTTATCAGTCATCGGTAAAAGAAGTGCTTGGACAGATGGGAAGCAGAGAAGAGGGACTTACGATAAAAGAAGTGGAAAAGTCCCGTGAAAAATGTGGATGGAATGAGCTCGCGGAGGGAAAGAAAAAAAGTGTGCTGCAGATTTTTATGGAGCAGTACAAGGATTTCCTGGTGATTATCCTGATTGCATCGGCGATTATTTCAGGAATTTTAGGAGACGCAGAAAGTGCGGCAGTTATTGTGATCGTCATTACAATGAATGCGATTTTGGGAACCGTGCAGACGGTAAAAGCAGAGCAGTCGCTTCAGAGCCTGAAAAAGCTTTCAGGACCGGAGGCGAAGGTTCTCAGGAATGGTACGGTGACACCGATTCCGGCAAGAGAACTGGTAGTTGGAGATGTGATCCTTCTGGAAGCCGGGGATTATGTTCCGGCAGACGGACGACTGATCGAGAACGCAAGTCTGAAGATCGATGAAAGTGCACTGACCGGGGAGAGTCTTGCAGTTGAGAAGAGCCTGGATGAAATCGAAGAGGAAGTGCCGCTTGGTGACCGGAACAATATGTTATTTTCGGGAAGCTTTGTTACTTACGGACGTGGAAGAGCCGTTGTGACAAGTGTAGGTATGCAGACAGAAGTCGGAAAGATTGCCGGACTTTTGAAATCAACATCTGAAAAGCAGACTCCGCTTCAGGTGAATCTGGAAGAGTTCGGAAAGAAGCTTTCGGTTCTGATCCTGGTATTTTGCGGAATCTTATTTGGAATCAGTGTATTTCGTGGAGAAAATATCGGAAGCGCGTTTATGTTTGCAGTAGCACTTGCGGTTGCAGCAATCCCGGAGGCATTAAGTTCAATTGTAACAATCGTCCTTTCTTTCGGAACGCAGAAGATGGCCAAGGAGCATGCAATCATTCGAAAACTGCAGGCGGTAGAAGGTCTTGGAAGTGTCTCCGTGATCTGTTCGGATAAAACCGGAACTCTCACGCAGAATAAGATGACTGTTGAAGATTATTATATAGAAGGCAGAAGAATCCGGGCAGATGAGATCGATATGGCAGATCCGGCACAGAGATTTCTGCTTGATTGCAGCATTTTATGTAACGATTCTACCAATGAAAATGGAGTGGAAATCGGAGATCCGACAGAGACAGCGCTGATCAATCTGGGAAGCCGCTATGGAGTGGAAGCTGCAGAAGTAAGAGAAAGTTATCCAAGAGAAGATGAGATTCCATTTGACAGTGACCGGAAAATGATGTCGACGCTTCACCGGATAGACGGCGAAAACCGGATGATCGTCAAAGGTGCGGTTGACCGTCTCCTGGATCTGACAGACCAGATCTGGACAGAAAATGGAATAAGGGAGATTACAAAAGAAGATAAAGAAAAGATTCAGAGTCAGAATCAGGAATTTTCAATGGAAGGTCTTCGAGTGCTGGCATTTACCTTCCGGGAGATTCCGGAAGAACATCTGCTGACCGCAGAGGATGAGGACCATCTGGTATTTCTCGGAATGATCGCGATGATGGATCCGCCGAGGGAAGAGTCAAAAGCGGCAGTAGAAGAATGTATCAAAGCAGGCATCCGTCCGGTGATGATCACGGGAGACCATAAGATCACGGCAGCAGCGATCGCAAAACGGATCGGCATTTTAAAGGATTTATCCGAAGCCTGTGAGGGCGTGGAGATTGAAAATATGAGTGACGAGGAGTTGCGGGGATTTGTCCCGAAGATTTCTGTCTATGCAAGGGTTTCGCCGGAACATAAGATCCGGATCGTCCGTGCATGGCAAGAGCGCGGAAATATTGTATCGATGACCGGTGACGGTGTCAACGATGCACCGGCTCTTAAGCAGGCAGATATAGGTGTTGCAATGGGAGTAACCGGAACAGAAGTTGCCAAAGATGCAGCGGCGATGGTACTTACAGACGATAATTTTGCCACAATTGTAAAAGCAGTGGAAAACGGACGAAACTTATACCGTAATATCAAGTATGCGATCCAGTTTCTGTTATCGGGAAACTTCGGTGCAATTCTCGCTGTTTTATATGCATCGATCGCAGGACTTCCGGTTCCGTTTGCACCGGTTCATCTGCTTTTTATCAACCTGCTGACTGATAGTCTCCCGGCAATTGCACTGGGAGTAGAACCGCATACCAGTGATGTGATGAATGAGAAGCCAAGACCGGCAGACGAGTCGATCCTGACAAAAGATTTCCTGTCAAAGATTGGTCTGGAAGGACTGGTGATCGGTGTAATGACGATGATCAGTTTTCTGACAGGATATCATCAGGACGGTGCACTTCTTGGAAGTACTTATGCATTTGGAACGCTCTGTCTTGCACGGCTGTTTCACGGATATAACTGTAAATCAGATCATCCGGTGATTTTTACCAAACGGTTTTTCAATAATAAATGGATGCAGGGCGCATTTGCACTGGGCGCAATTCTGATCACGGCTGTACTTACAATTCCGGGGCTGCATCAGGTGTTCAAAGTAGAAACATTGAACTTTGAACAGCTTGGGACTGTCTACCTGTATGCATTTGCCTGTTTTCCAATCATACAGCTTCTGAAGTGGGTACGTGGAAAATTATCTGAGTAACAATATGGGAAAATGCTTACTGGTTGTAAGGGGATTAACCATAAATATATTGTAGTAGAATGGAGAAAATAGTGGATTTTAGTAAATTATCTATAAAAAAAATCCGGGAACTGATCGTATTTACAGCGCTGATCGTAGTTGCATTGTGGAAATTTGATGTGGTTCTCGGCGTGATCAAGGCGGTATGGGGAATTATTTTCCCCTTCGCTCTTGGCGGTGCGATTGCGTTTGTGATCAATGTGCCGATGAGCTTTCTGGAGAAAAAATTATTTGGAAAGGCAAAAGAGAAAGGAAGTAAGGCGGCAGGAAAGCTTGCAAGACCGATCAGTCTTCTTCTTACGATCGTACTGGTAGTGGGGGTGATTGTGCTTGTTATGTTCGGTCTGATTCCGCAGCTTACGGCAACAATTGGAAGTCTGATGAACAGTATTGCAGATTTTATTCCGCAGATGCAGAGCTGGGTACGGGAATTTACGCACAATAACCGGGAAATCATGGATCTTGTGAACCAGGTGGAGTTCAATCCGAATAAGGCAATCCAGTGGGGGATGAGTATTCTCGGAAATGGTGCGGGAAATTTTATGAATACAACGATGACAGCAGTTGGATCCATCGTCAGTGGAGTTACTACATTTTTTATTGCCTTTTCCTTTGCCTGCTATATTCTTTTCCAGAAAGAAAAACTGCATGTGCAGGTGAGAAAAGTGTTTTTCGCGTTTATTCCAAAACGAAAAGCAGAAGTGATTCTTGAAGTCTGTTCCCTGACCTACCGTACCTTCGCAAACTTCCTTACCGGACAGTGCCTGGAAGCAGTCATCCTCGGAAGTATGTTTGTAATTACATTAAGTATACTGAAAATGCCGTATGCACTGCTGATTGGAATCATCATATCCTTCACAGCCCTGATCCCAATCTTTGGAGCCTTCATCGGCTGCGTACTTGGCGGCCTCCTGATCTTCATGGTGAGCCCGAAACAGGCAATCCTTTTCATCCTTGTATTTCTGATCCTCCAGCAGATCGAAGGTAACCTGATCTACCCACACGTAGTCGGCAGCTCCGTAGGGCTTCCCTCCATTTGGGTTCTCGCCGCAGTCACCATCGGCGGCAACCTTCTGGGAATCATAGGAATGCTCATATTCATCCCGCTGGTATCCGTACTCTACACCCTCTTCCGGGAATATGTATACTTACGCCTGAAAAGACAACATATTAAGAGAGTGACAAAAACAGAGGTAGAAGAATATACTGTAGAAGAAATTAATCGAATGAAAGAGTTATACAAAAAAGAACATCCTGAGAAAGATAATTGAATAAAGAAATGGTTTTCTACATATAAATGTATCGAAAATCGCAGCAAAAGCCTGCAACTTTGAGATGCAATCTCAAAGAGCAGGCTTTTCTACTCCCCATTTATAGTTTGGCGGAAAAGTATGACTTGTAGAATGTCAGCCGGGCGGAAAATAAATTGTGTTCAAATTCAATTTTTTGGGCAATGGAGACGAAACGCAGGAATCGTGGAGGCCATGGCTGAACACGATTCCCGCCCTAGGACGTTCGTCGGAATGGTGTGCACAACTTGAATTTGAACACAATTTATTTTCCACCCGGCGTCCCCTCTCCAACACTCTTCCCCATCCAAGAAAGGAGAAAAAATGCTCAATTACCTGTGGTCGGGAATGATTCTTATTGGCATCCTTTTTGCCGCTTTCTCCGGCAAAATGCCGGACATCACCACCGCCGCCTTAGATTCCTCCAAAGAAGCCGTCACCCTTTGCATCACGATGATGGGCGTCATGTCCTTCTGGACCGGACTCATGGGAATCGCAGAAAAATCCGGCATCCTGAAAACGGCAACCGTCCGCCTTTCCCCTCTGATCCATTTCCTCTTTCCAGAACTTCCAAAAGATCATCCGGCAGAAAAACCAATTGCAGCAAACATCATTGCAAATGTACTCGGACTTGGCTGGGCGGCAACTCCGGCAGGTCTTGAAGCAATGGAAGAGCTTCAGAAGCTGGAAGAAGACCGCCGCCTTGGAAAAGCAGCAGGACCGGTAAGAAAAAGAGGCGTTGCAAGCAATGAGATGTGCACCTTCCTGATCGTAAATATTTCTTCACTGCAGCTGATCCCGGTGTCGGTGATCGCCTACCGGAGCCAGTACGGAAGCGTAAATCCGACAGCCGTTGTTGGACCTGGGATTGTGGCAACGGCGGTCAGTACCGGGGCGGCGATTTTGTTTTGCAGGATAATGGACCGGAAAAGCTAGAATTTTTGTAGCTTTTTGTAACATACCTTGACTAAAGTACAAAAAAACGCTATAATCAATATCACGGCAAAGCTTTAAACCATTGAAGTTTAAACCGCTAAAGTTTAAAGCTGTAAAGCCAAAACGGAAAAAGTTTGTTCGAAAAGAACATAGATGGAGGTATGTTATTATGAAAGCAAGAAAAATTTTAGCAGTATCACTTACTGCAGCAATGACACTGGCACTTGCTGCCTGTGGCGGAAGTTCATCAGACAAAGAATCTTCTTCAAAGGATTCATCAGACAAGGTATATAAGATCGGTATCTGCCAGCAGCTTGAGCATGCAGCTCTTGACGAGGCAACCAAAGGATTTGAAGAAGCCTGTGAAGAAAAATTCGGAAAAGACAAAGTGAAGTTCGATCTTCAGAACGGACAGGGCGAACAGGCAAACTGCGCAACCATTGTAAACAATTTTGTGGCAGACAATGATGACTTGATCCTTGCAAATGCAACAACTGCTCTTCAGTGTGCAGCAGCTGCAACAAGCACGATCCCGATTCTTGGAACATCTGTTACAGATTATGCAACTGCTCTTGATATTTCTGACTGGACAGGATCAACAGGTATGAACATTTCAGGAACCTGTGACCTTGCACCGATCGATGAACAGGAAGCAATGCTTAAAGAGCTCCTTCCGGATGCAAAAACAGTAGGTATCCTTTACTGTTCAGCAGAACCGAACTCAGCATACCAGGCGAAGAAGTTTGAGGAAGCACTTGAAAAAGATGGAATTAAGTATAAAGAATACACAGCAGCAGATTCTAATGAAATCCAGTCTGTAGTGACAAGTGCAGTAGATGAGTGCGACGCACTTTACATCCCAACCGATAATACAATGGCATCTAACACAGAGATTATCAACAATATCTGTCTTCCGGCAAAAGTACCGGTAATCGCAGGTGAACAGGGAATCTGTGAAGGCTGTGGTATTGCAACTCTTTCTATCAGCTACTATGACATCGGATACAGAGCAGGTGAAATGGCTTACGATATCCTTGTAAATGGAAAAGATATCTCAACCATGGATATTGAAAGTGCACCGAATGTTACAAAGATGTATAACAAAACAATTTGTGACGAACTCGGAATCACTGTTCCGGACGATTACGAAGCAATTGAGGAATAATAAGTATAGAAAGAGGCAAGAACAATGTATTTAGCAGCTTTAGATCCGATGTCTCTTGTGCGTGCACTTCCGGGAAATGTAGCGCAGGGGATCATCTGGGGAATTATGGCGCTTGGCGTTTATATCACCTTCCGCATTCTGGATTTTGCGGATCTGACGGTTGATGGATCACTGGCGACAGGCGGAGCGGTCGCTGTTATGCTGATCCGCGGCGGTATGAATCCGGCACTGGCACTTCTTTTCGCATTTCTGGCAGGTATGGCAGCCGGATTTGTGACAGGTATTTTACATACGTTTTTTGGAATTCCGGGCATTCTGGCCAGTATTCTGACGCAGATCGGACTTTACTCGGTGAATCTCGGAATTATGGGAAAATCCAATCAGGCAGTCAATGTTATGCAGTATAAATTGGTTGCATCGCTTCGTTATGTGACCGGCGAAGGAAGTGAACTGTTTTTTGTAAAACTGATCGTGGCAGCACTTATCCTGATCGCAATTATTTACTGGTTCTTTGGAACTGAGCTTGGTGCATCGATCCGTGCAACCGGATGTAACCCGCAGATGGCAAGTGCACAGGGAATTAATACAGGCTTTACAAAGGTTCTGGCGCTTATGATCTCCAACGGACTTGTGGGACTTTCCGGTGGGATTTACGCACAGTACCAGGGAGCAGCCGATGTTAATATGGGACGTGGTGCCATTGTAATCGGACTTGCAGCCGTTATCATCAGCGAAGTTATTTTTGGAAAATTCTGTGCAGGCAGAAAAGCAGCCTTTGCATTTACACTGGGAGCAATCTTTATCGGAGCGATTATTTACTATATTGTAATCGCACTGGTATTGTGGCTGAAGATGCCTTCTGATTATATGAAACTGTTCTCAGCGGTAGTGGTTGCATGCTTCCTTGCAGTTCCGTACATGAAGGGTAAATATTTAACAAAGAAACGGAGGACTGCATAATGGGATATATGTTGGAAATCCAGAATATTCATAAAACCTTTAATCCGGGAACGATCAACGAAAAGGTCGCACTTAACGGAGTGAATCTGAACCTCAATCCGGGTGATTTCGTGACTATCATCGGTGGAAATGGTGCAGGAAAATCCACCACACTGAATGCGATCGCAGGAGTGTGGTCTGTAGACGAAGGAAAGATCATCATTGATGGAGTGGATATTACAAAGCTTTCAGAGCATAAAAGAGCACTTTATCTGGGAAGAGTTTTCCAGGATCCGATGACTGGAACTGCGGCAACCATGTCGATTGAAGAAAATATGGCGATCGCAGCCAGACGTGGCGAGCGCAGAGGTCTGGGATGGGGCATTACGAAAAAAGAGCGGGAGCGCTATAAAGAAGCCCTGAAAGAACTTGATCTTGGACTGGAAGACCGTCTGAGCAGTAAAGTCGGACTTCTTTCTGGTGGACAGCGACAGGCGATCACTCTTTTGATGGCGTCTCTTAAAAAGCCAAAGCTTTTACTTCTGGACGAGCATACTGCAGCACTTGACCCGAAAACTGCAGCGAAGGTGCTTGCCATCTCCGATAAGATCATTCAGGAGCATCAGCTTACTGCAATGATGGTAACACATAATATGAAAGATGCCATCGCGCACGGCAACCGCCTGATCATGATGCATGAAGGAAAAATTATCTACGATGTAGCAGGAGAAGAGAAAAAGAATCTGAAGGTTGCAGATCTGCTGGCGAAGTTTGAAGAAGTCAGCGGCGGCGAGTTTGCGAATGACCGGATGATGTTGTCATAGAGAATAATTTAAAAATGAAATAATAGTAGAAAACAGGAACGAGGTTTTACGATTGATGTAGAGCCTCGTTTTTTTGCACGTCTTGTTTAAATGTACTATTAAAAAACAGAGCAGATTCTAAAATACTATAAAATTATAGAGAATACCTATTAGTAATACAGGATAGAAATTATCAATTGGACTTATAAATAGAGTAGTAGTACAATAGAAAAAACAGAGACATGTCGAATGTCGACAATGTTATATTATTAGGAGGTTTACAATGAAGAAGAAAGTACTCAGCGCTTTACTTTGTGCAGCTATGGCAGTTTCTATGCTTGCCGGATGCGGCGGATCAAAGTCAGACAGCAAAGAAGCTGACAAGAGCGCAACCGAATCAACAAAAGCAGCAAGTGATACATTTACATTTGCAATCGGTGGGGACACAGGTAATACACTGAATCCGATTACTGCAGATGACCGATGGGGACTTATGACATGTCATATGGTTTATTCACCTGCGTACTATATTTACCAGGATGGAACAATCGACTGGATTCTTGCAGAAAGCATGGATGCGTCAGAAGATGGTAAAGTTTATACGATGAAGTTAAAAGAAGGATTAAAGTGGAGCGATGGAGAACCGTTAACAGCAGATGATATTGTATTTACTTTTAATTCTATTAACGATATGAAGCAAAATCTTTATGTAGGTGGGGAACCGATCAAAGTTGAGAAAGTAGATGATACTACAGTAACATTTACACTTGCAGAACCAAGTGCTTCTGTAGTAGAACTTCTGTCGGCAGAGACATTTATTGTTCCAAAGCATATCTTTGAAGGAAAAGGAAGCTTTGACGTGAATATGCTTGAAGATAAAGTTGTTGGATCTGGTCCATATATGCTTGAAGAATATAAGACAGGTGAACATCTTAAATTTGTGAAGAATCCGAACTACGCAAACGGAGAAGCAAATATTGATACAGTTGTATATAGAATTATTGAAAATTCTGATACAGCAGGTCTTGCACTTCAGAAACAGGAAGTAGATGCACTGAGCGTAACTGTTGATCAGGTTGACACATTTGAAGGTGATGACAACTTTACCGTTTCAAAATACAGCGAAGGTCGTGTTTCTTATCTGAGACTGAACTCTGTTGCACCGAGTATGAAAGATAAAGACTATCGTGAAGGAATCTTCAGAGCTCTTAATCGTGATGAAATCATGACTGCAGCATTTACAAGTGAAGATTATTACAAATTAGGATATACGTTCCTTCCGTACTCAAGCAGCTACTACACAGAAGATGGAGTTGAAAAGTGGGATCAGGATATAGATAAAGCTAAGAAGCTTACTGCAAATGGTGCAAAATCCTTAAAACTCTGCTATGTTGAGGAAAGCACAGAACAGAAAAATGAAGCACTTACAATCCAGGCTGAATTAAAAGCAGTTGGTATTGATGTTGAGTTGTGTGGTGTGAACCAGGCAGCATACATGAGTGCAGCTTATGATCCGGAATGTACAGATTATGATATGTTCCTTGGAGCATACGTAATGGGTATCGACCCGGATACATTTGCACCGCTGTTTGATTCAACAAAAGATGATATGATGAACTTCCACAATGCAGACATTGATGCGAAATTCAGTGAAGCAGCTACAACTCTTGATGATTCTAAGAGAAAAGAGCTGTATAGCGAACTTCAGGTTCTGGTATCGGAAGAAGCACTTCAGTATCCAATGGGTACAAGTATGAAGACAGTTGTTACAACTGCCCGTGTTGGAGGACTTGATGATGCACAGTTCGTACCGATTTATACATTCGGAGATGTATCAAAATTAACTTTAAAATAATGGATGACGGGGAGGAGGGTTAATAAGCCTCCTCCCTTTTTTAGCAGAAACTATATTTGGAGGAAGAGGAATGAAATATATTGTAAAACGTATTTTACAGGCAATTCCATTACTGCTTATCATTACATTTATCTGCTTTATGCTGATCAATCTTGCGCCGTATGATGCAATTGATTCAATTACGACACCGGATATGACAAAACAGGAGATAGAGGCAAAGCGAGAAGCGTATGGACTAAATGATCCTGTAATTGTTCAGTATGGAAGATGGCTTGGGAATATCTGCCGGGGTGAATTTGGTTATTCACTGAGATCCAGAACAAGCATTTCTTATGATCTTAAGAGCAGAATCCCGTCTACGATCAAACTGGTGTTGCCGTCATATCTGACAGCTTTTTTACTGGCAATCGTATTAGGACTGGTTGCCGGAAGTCATAAGAATCAGTGGCAGGATAAGCTGATCGATGGAATCTGTTCCATCGGAATTGCGACACCAACTTTCTGGTTTGCGATGATCATCATGTTTTTCTTTGGTTATAAGTTAGAGCTGTTCCCTCTGATGGGAATGCATACGATTGGAAAAGAAGATTCTATTCTGGATTTTCTGCAGCATTTTATTATGCCGTATGTAGTTCTTACTGTTGGATTTATCCCGGATCTGACCAGATATGTGCGTGGTTCTACAATTGGGCAGCTGAAAGAAGATTATGTAATTGTGCAGAAGTCATTTGGCGCAAGCAAAGCAGAAATTTTGTTCAAGCATGTCAGCAAGAATGTCCTTCTTCCGCTGATTACCAAACTTGGTATGGCGCTTCCGATGCTTGTAACCGGAGCGGTTATTACAGAGACGATCTTCTCATGGCCGGGTATCGGACCTTATTTTGTAAGTGCAGTACAGGCAATGGATTATCCGATCGTTATGAGTATTCTTGTGCTTTCAGGAACCCTTGTTATTCTCGGAAATCTGTTATCGGATATTTTATATTGTGTGACAGATCCTCGAATTAAGTCAATGAAATAGAGGGGGGTAAAGATGAAAAAGAAGAACAGAAGACTTGAGAATGTAAAATATGAGTTTAAACATAATAAGTTGGCTATTTTTGCGGCGATATATTTGATTGCAATTATTTTAGTCAGTGTTTTTGTTGTATTCAGCAGTGTAGATCCGGATGCTCTTGACGTAGCGCATAAACTGCAGTCACCGTCATCTGCACACTGGTTTGGAACAGATGAGCTGGGACGGGATTATTTTATCCGTGTATTATACGGTGGACGTGTATCACTGGTTGTTGGGGTACTGGCGATGCTGACTTCGATTGTAATTGGTGTAACCGTTGGTATGGTAGCGGGCTATTTTGGCGGAATTGTGGATAATATTCTGATGCGTATTGTTGATGTGTTCAGTTCTATTCCATGGATCATTATGGTAACCGTTGTCGGACTGTTATTTAAGAAAGGTCTTGCATCTATTATTATTGTAATTGGTCTGTTCAGCTGGATGGAAATTGCCAGACTGGTGCGTTCGGAAGTGCTTTCTGCAAAAGAGAGGGAGTATGTGCAGTACGCAGATTTTATCGGAATTCCTTCTGGAAAGGTTATCATGTCACACGTATTTCCGACCGTATTTCCAACGATCATCACAGCAGCAACAGCACAGATAGCAAGTGCGATCATGGTAGAAAGTTCACTTAGCTTCCTGGGACTTGGTGTTGCGGCACCGATGTCCAGCTGGGGAAGTCTGCTCCAGAGCTCACAGCAGTATCTTCAGAAGGCACCTTATATGGCAGTTCTGCCGGGCATTCTGATCATTCTGACCGTGTATTCTTTCAATAAATTAGGGGATGTACTTCGTGTGTTTGTAGAACCGAGAATTACAGCAGGTGATAAAGATGAGTAAGAAGAATGTATTAAATGTAAAAAATATGAATGTTTCTTTTAAAAGTCATGGACAGGAAGTAAAGGCTGTAAGAGGAGTCAGCTTCAGCGTAGATCAGGGTGAAATCGTAGGTCTGGTTGGAGAATCCGGAAGTGGAAAATCTGTAACCATGAAAGCAGTTATGGGGATTCTGCCAGACAACGCAGAAAGAACTGCTGAGTCTATCTTTTTAAATGAAAGAGAATTAAAAGATCTGTCGGATGAAGAATGCAGAAAGGTCCGTGGAAAAGAGATGACCATGATTTTCCAGGATCCGATGACCGCACTGAATCCACTGAAGAAAATCGGAAGCCAGATTGAGGAAGTTATTATCCGGCAGAGAAAATGTTCTAAGAATGAAGCGAAAGAAAAAGCATTAGAAATGCTGAAGAAAGTAGGTATCCCGAATCCGGAAGTCAGACTTGGACAGTATCCACATGAATTTTCAGGCGGTATGCGCCAGAGAGTTCTGATCGCGATGGCACTTGCCTGTGAACCGAAGCTGCTGATCGCAGACGAACCGACGACAGCACTTGATGTTACGATTCAGGCGCAGATCCTGGATCTTTTACATGAACTGAAGGATGAATTCCATACTTCGATCATGCTGATCACACATGATATGGGTGTAGTAGCAACTGTCTGTAGTAAGGTTATCATTATGTATGGTGGTCTGGTGATGGAGAGCGGTACGGTTGAAGAAGTATTTTATGAACCAAAGCATCCATATACAAAGGCACTTCTGAAAGCAATTCCTTCACTGGATCTTAAAGAAGGCGAGCGCTTACAATCTATTCCGGGACTTCCGCCGTCATTGATCGATCCTCCGAAAGGATGTCCGTTCGCGGAACGCTGTGAGTATGCAACTGAGAGATGTAAAAATGAGAAACCAGAGTATACCGAATTTACAGAAACACACAGAGCAATGTGCTTTTTAAATGAGTAAGGTGGGGAGATAGATGAATAAAGAAATATTAATATCTGCAACGGATTTGAAGAAGTATTTCCCGGTTCATAAATTTATGAGCGGTAAGCAGTATGTAAAAGCGGTAGACGGTGTAAGCCTTGAAATCAATAAAGGTGAAACTTTTGGTCTGGTTGGAGAATCAGGCTGTGGAAAATCAACACTGGAACGTACCCTGATCCGTATGTATGATATCACAGATGGAAAAGTAACCTATAAAGGAAAAGATATTACAAATGAAAAAGCGAAGAATCTGCAGTGGATGAAGGATGAAGTGCAGATCATTTTCCAGGATCCGTATTCTGCTTTAAATCCATTCTGGAATGTTCGCGAAATTATCAATGAACCTCTTAAAAAAGCCGGAATGGAAGAGAAAGAGGCAGAAGAAAGAATTGAATATTTATTAAATAAAGTTGGAATGTCAAAAGCAGATATGGATAAATTCCCGTATGAATTTTCCGGTGGACAAAGACAGAGAATCGGAATCGCAAGAGCACTTTCAGTTAATCCGGAATTCATCGTATGTGATGAGCCGATCGCAGCACTTGATGTATCGATCCAGGCACAGGTTGTCAATATGCTGGAAGATCTGCAGAACGAATTCGGTCTGACGTATCTTTTTGCAGCACATGACCTTTCAATGGTACGTTACATCAGTACCCGAATCGGAGTTATGTATCTTGGAACATTGGTTGAGGTGGCAGAGAGCAATGAACTTTATACCAATCCGATGCATCCGTACACAAAGGCACTGCTTTCCGCAATTCCGATCGTGGATCCGTTAAAAGCAAGAGAACATAAAAGAATCCAGCTCAAAGGCGAGCTGCCAAGTCCGATGAATATCCCGGAGGGCTGCCGTTTTGTGACTCGTTGTCCATATGCGACAGAAGCCTGTAAAAACGGTGTCCCGAAACTCCAGGAGATTTCCAAAGGACATTCCGTTGCATGCCATAGGGCGAAAGAAATCTTGTAAAGAAAATTGACATAAAAGTGTAAAGATGCTAGTATAATAAATAGAAAAGGTGCTACCGATGACGGTTCGCCTGATATTATTTGGTTATTAAAAATAACCGCTCATGTTTTCTCAGGACGATGGGCGGTTATTTTTACGTCTTGGAATCATGCTTTCCACGCACATACCCAAGACTGTAAAAAGTCGCACACAGTGAAATCACCATTCACATCAGTGTGAAATAAAATGACAGAATTGTCTAATCCATCAACTGCAATTCATACAATTTCTTATACAACCCATCCTTCGCCAGCAGCTCCTGGTGGGTTCCGGATTCTTTTATTTCCCCATGATGCATCACAATAATTTTATCTGCATGCTGGATCGTAGAAAGCCGGTGTGCGACCATGATCGTAGTTCTTCCATCCATCAGCCGTGCAAGTGCCTGCGTGATCAGTGTTTCGGTTTCTGTATCGATGTTGGCAGTTGCTTCATCGAGAACAAGGATCTTCGGATCATAAGCAAGTGTCCGTGCGAAGGACAAAAGCTGGCGCTGCCCGGCAGATAGAGTACTTCCGCGTTCTGTAACCGGTTCATCATATCCGTGCGGCAGTTTCTGAATAAATGGATCTGCATTTACAATTTCGGCAGCCCGTCTGACATCGTCCGGTGAGATTGCTTCATTATTCAGCGAGATATTACTTTTGATGTCTCCGGTGAAGATGAAGACATCCTGCTGAACCTGACCAATCGCACCGCGGAGCACATCCAGATCAATTTCATGAATATCAATCCCATTAATCAGGATCTGTCCCTTCTGAATATCAAAATATCTTCCGATCAGATTTAAAATTGTAGATTTTCCTGCTCCGGTAGCGCCGACAAAAGCAGCCTTTTCACCCGGATGGATTACAAAACTTACATCTTTTAAAATATAATTTTCCTCTTCGTAGGCAAACCAGACATGGCGGAATTCAATTTCACCAAGAATATTGACCGGAGCTGGATCGGCCGGAGATACGATCTCTGGTTTTACATCAAGAACACTGAAAATCTTTTCTGCGGAAGCAATGGAAGACTGCAGGGTTCCAAGCTGTTCGGAAAGCTCCTGGATTGGCTCAAAAAAGGAGCTGATGTAGGTGATAAACACGAACAGGGTTCCGAGAGAAAGACTTCCATTTAACACAGAAAGGCTTCCGGTACGGATAACAAGGATCATGGCAATGACCGAAACCAGATAGATTGAAGGCCGGAAGATCGCAAAAGTCATGATTTCGCGGAAATTGGCACGGTACAGTTCCATAGATTTGCCTTCAAATTCACTGTATTTCTCTTTTTCGCGTGCAAAGATCTGGATCAGCTTCATACCGGAAATATGTTCGGACAGGAAGGTGTTCAGCTCTGTGATTTTATTTCTTGTGATCTGGTAAGCTTTTCTGGAGAGATGCCGGAAAACAAAAGTCAGGATTGCAACCAGAGGTAAAAGCAGGAAGGATATACCTGCCATTTTCACATTAATTGAGAGCATGACAACAGCGTAACCAATAATCTTAACAACGTTTTTAAAAAGTTTCACAAGAATGGTGGAAAACAGTTCGTTGACTGCTTCAGTATCGTTAGATACACGTGTTACGAGCTTGCCAACCGGTGTTGTATTGAAAAAAGAAAGTGACAGGCTGTGTATATGTGTAAATGTTTCTTCACGCAGTTTGTACACGATCTGCTGCCCCATCTTCTGTAAAAGCCAGGTGTCGGCAAGGTTCAGGAAAAATCCGCTAAAAAGCAGCAGAAGAAACAGGATTCCGGCTTTTAAGATCCCCTTAAAATCATTTTGTCTTAAAACCTTCAGATCATTGGAAGTAAGCTTCTGTGCACCTTCTCTGACATAATTTTTTAAAACAGATGTATCGGCATTTTGTAGTGCAGTACATTCAGCGCGGGTGAGATTTTCTGCCATGTAATAGTGATCCTTCCAGAGAAAAATCTGATAAAAGGAAGCAGAATCCGCCTTAGATACTGCCTGGTCGCGCGACAGTACAAGACCGTTCCAGTTTACAGCGTCCGAAGCGGAAACGTCGGCTTCTACATACGGATGATAATAACCGTTGATATACTGGTCGATTGCATTTCCGATGATGATCGGGCGGTAAAGTTCCACCGCAATGATAAAGAGAACCAGGACAGTTGCCAGGGTCATTACCCATTTATGCGGTTTTAGATAACTTAAAAGTCGTTTCATCTTATGGCTACCGTTACTGAAAACTTATAAA
>NZ_JAQDGZ010000010.1:0-95064 GCF_027663865.1 Coprococcus sp. AF99-45 | reverse complement strand
TATCTTTAACTGTTAATGACCTCCTGTTCTCCAATGGAAGCTTCCAACTGTTGCTTTTCAAACATATCTTTATAAATACCATTTTTCTGAATCAGTTCGGTGTGTGTTCCAAGCTCTTTCATTTCCCCGTTTTCAAGTACCATGATCAGATCGGCATGCTGTACCGTGGAAATTCGGTGTGCAATCAGGATTGTTGTTTTTCCTTTACGATCGTCCCTGAGATTATGTAGGATATGTTCTTCTGTATCGGTGTCGACAGCGGAAAGGGAGTCATCAAGGATCAGAATCGGTGCATTTTTTATCAGGGCGCGGGCGATGGAGCTGCGCTGTTTCTGACCGCCGGAAAGCGTAACGCCACGTTCGCCGACGATCGTATCATAGTTGTCCGGAAAATTTGCAATATTATCGTGAATGCAGGCTGATTTTGCTGCGGCGATAATACGGCTCATATCCTGTGATTTTGTACCGAATGCAATATTTGCTTTCAGAGTATCGGAAAAAAGAAAATTATCCTGTGGTACATAAGCAATATTTTCACGCAGAGTTTTCAGCGGAATTGTGTTGATATCATGGTCATCCAGATAAATCATGCCTGGCTCGGTGTTGTAAAGCCGGAGCAGGAGATTGACCAGAGTGGACTTTCCGTTGCCGGTGCGCCCGATGATGGCAAGGGTTGTCCCGGATGGGATGTCCAGATTGATATCATGCAGTACCGGAGAAGTATTTCCAAGGTGCGTAAAGGTCAGGTGATCAAAACGGATATCCCCGTGCAGGGTATCTAAAGTTGTGACAGAAGCAGTATCTTTTACATTTGTCTGTGCTTCCAGGATTTCCTGTACACGGCGGATGGATGCAGTTCCCTGGGAAAACATGACGGCAGCTTCCGAACAGGCGAGCATCGGCCATACCAGCATATTGACATACTGATTGAAAGCTACGAAGCGTCCGAGTGTAATCTGTCCGATCAGGGCGAGGTATCCCCCATAAAGGAGTGAGGCAAGACTGGAAAATCCGATGATCACATCCAGAAGCGGGATCAGGATGGCTTCCAGCTTTGCGATGCGCATACTTTTATCCATGGTATCCTGGTTCTTTTTGGAAAAAGAAAGGATTTCTGCCTGCTTGCGAACAAAGGCCTTGATCACACGGATCCCGGAGAAGCTTTCCTGTACAAAGTCGGCAAGATTGGAAACACTGTCCTGACGTTCGGTGTAGAGGTCATCCAGTACCTTTCCGTAATGCATATAGCCGAGGCAGATGATGACCATCGGGATCAGTGCCAGAAGGGTCAGTTTTATATTGACATAATACATCATCTGGCAGACGACCAGGAGCGTCATGACTACGGAATCAAAGATGCAGATGACAGCAGGGCCAAGTGCCATGCGGACCGCATTTAAGTCACTGGTAAACCGGGTCATCAGATCACCTGTTTTGTGGCTGTTGTAGTATTCCACATCCATAGTTTCCAGATGGGAAAACATTTCATTACGCAGTTCACGCTCGATAATACGTGCGGTTCCAAAAAGAAAATAACGCCACAAAAAACGGCCGACTGCAAGCAGAAGACCAATCAGAAAGATCCCAAGAAGACAGGTACGAATGGAACTCCAGGTAATGCTGCGCGCGGTAAGACCATCGGTAATGATACCGGTAAGTTTTGGAATAAATACACTTGCCGCATCTACAGCAAAAAGAGTAAGGATTCCGGCAATATAGCGATATTTGTATCGCCTGACATATTGCATGATAAAGGGCAGTGGTTTCATATCAATGCCTCCTGAAAATGATAATTTTTTTCTATATAAACTATTATAGAGGATAGAATCTGGGGTGTCAAAGATTCCGTCAAATAAACGGGAAATACTTTGTGAAACAGGGGAAATTTCGTGAAAACGACAATTGCAATTTAAGATACATTTTTCTATAATGACGAAAGGTAAAATGTTAATAAGATAAACAGAGGGAATATATGAAAACATTACAGAAAGATTTGACGACCGGGAATCCGGGAAAAATTATTTTTAATTTCACACTGCCGATCTTCATTGGAAATGTATTTCAGCAGTTCTACAGTATGGCAGATACGATTATCGTAGGAAAGTTCGTGGGAACCAAAGCACTTGCGGCTGTTGGAAGTACGGGAACGATCATGTTTCTGATCAATGGATTTATACTGGGAATGACGGCAGGATTTACCGTACTTACGGCACAGAAATTTGGCGCGGGTGATATGAAAGCAATGCGCAAGACTGTAGGAAATGCCGCGATTCTGGCGATTATTATGTCTCTTATTATGACTGTGCTCGGAATGATGGCAATGAAACCGCTTCTTGGGATTATGAAGACACCGGATGATATTTTCAAGGATGCCTATGCGTATATTATGGTAATCTGTGGTGGAATTGCGGCGCAGATGCTATATAACTTTTTATCCAGTGTCTTGCGGGCACTTGGTAACAGCAAGGTTCCGCTATATTTCCTGATTCTTGCGGCGTTGCTCAACATTGTGCTGGATATGGTATTTATCATTGCGTTTCACATGGGCGCAGCCGGTGCGGCATGGGCGACCGTGATTTCACAGGGGATTTCGGGAATCCTGTGTCTGGTATATATTGTGAAGGCGGTTCCAATCCTGCATTTACATAAGGAGGACTGGCGTCCGAGCGGACATCTGCTGAAGATCCAGCTTGCAGTCGGAATCCCGATGGCTCTTCAATATTCGATCACAGCGATTGGAACCATGATGGTACAGACTGCCCTGAATCTGCTTGGCTCCACACAGGTAGCAGCATTTACCGCAGCGAATAAGATCGAGCAGATCGTGACGCAGGCATATGTTGCGATGGGAACCACGATGGCAACCTATTGCGCACAGAATATTGGAGCAGGTAAGATCAAAAGGATCCGTCAGGGATTTAAGTCAATTACGATCATGGGAAGTATCTATTCAGTCGTAGTTGCGGCGATCATTATGACAGTTGGGAAATATATGACGTATCTGTTCTTGTCTGGGGATTTGACAGAAATTATGCATTCCGTGGATATTTATCTGAAATGCGTCGGTACTTTCTTTATTCCGCTTACCGTTGTAAATGTTTACCGGAATGGAATCCAGGGAATGGGATATGGACTGCTCCCGATGATGGCTGGTGTGGCTGAGTTGGTTGGCAGGGGCGTTGTTGCCATGATCGCGGCAGGGCAGAAGAGTTACTTTGGAGTATGCATGGCAAGTCCGGCGGCATGGATCCTGGCAAGTGCGTTGCTGATCGTGATGTATTATTATGTGATCCATCAGAATGAGAAGCGGTTTGCGAAGTATGCGGATGAGGAATAGAAAAGTTTTCTTTATAAAGCAAACGGAATGAATAACAGCTCCGGCGAATATACTTTTTAGTAAAGTGGTTCGCCAGGAGCTGTTTTTATGCGCCTTTTTTTATACATATCTGACTTTATAGTCCCTTTTATGATTTTGTCCATTCTTATATATGGAATTTTTGCAGGAGTGAATGTATATGATACTTTTATTCAGGGAGCAAAGCGTGGATTTTGGACGGTCGTGCGGCTGATGCCGACGTTGATCGGATTGATGGCGGCAGTGGGGATTTTGCGTGCATCGGGTTTTCTGGAATTTATATCGGAAATAATTGGAAATGTGACGGAGCAGATCGGATTTCCAGGGGCATTGGTTCCGCTTACGATTGTGAAAATGTTTTCGTCCTCTGCCGCAACGGGATTATTGCTTGATATCTACAAGGAATTTGGAACGGATTCGAGAAACGGAATGATCGCTTCAATTTCGATGGCGTGTACGGAAACGATTTTCTATACGATGTCTGTGTATTTTATGTCAGCAAAGGTGAAAAAAACCAGGTATACTCTTGCCGGAGCACTTATTGCAACATTTGCAGGGCTTGCAGCGAGTGTGTGGCTGGCGGTACTTGTATAAATAAAAGTTGTATATAAAAATTATCGAATGTTGTATTCAGATTTTTTTGAAAAATGTATATATCGCACAATAAAAATGACTACAATTAACAAAAAATGTGCAAAATCTTGACAAAGAATGGAGAGAAACATAGAATATAGTCTATAGATGGTTCGAATCCAATTTTTATACGAAAAGGAGCAAAACATGAACGCAGCAGAAATTATTAAAAAAGATTTGGATGCAATTTATATTGGGAATCTGAGCACGGTAGATGACAATCTTACACTCCCGGAGAATGGAAAATACGGTGCTCAATTTACCTGGGAGACAGGGGAAGAAAGATTTATTGACAATACAGGAAAGGTACATCGTCCGCTGCATGGCATGGGAAACCGTAAAGTTACACTGACGGTTACCGCAACATATGAAGGACGTAGTGAGTCAAGAGAATATGTGGCGACCGTATTGCAGGAAGCAAAAGAAAATATCGTAAAAGAAGTACGTAAAGTCGTTCTTAATGCACTGGCCGGTGAAGAAGCACATCTTCCGTCAGTTGTGATCGTATATACAGAAGATGGACGCCGCATGACAATGCCGGTGAAATGGAATACATATGAGCCGGCAAAAGAAGAGACAGTGGTTGCAGTTGCAGGTGTGATCGATGGAACAGAAAAGGAAGCATCTGCAGAGATCCATTATAAAAAGGAAATAGTACCAGTAAAGGGACCGGAGAAAAAAGTGGGTTATTTTCCACTTGGACAGGTTCGGTTGAAAGAAGGAACTCTTTATTATAAATACCAGAAGCTGATGGAAGAATATCTTCTTGGAATTGACGATGACCAGATGCTTTATAATTTCCGCAAAGCGACCGGACTGGATACAAAAGGGGCACCTCCGATGACCGGTTGGGATGAGGAAAGCTGTAAACTGAAAGGGCACACGACAGGACATTATCTGTCGGGTATTGCACTTGCATTTGCAGCAACCGGCAATCCAAAATTTTTAGATAAAGTCAATTACATGGTAGAAGAGCTGAAAAAGTGCCAGGATGCATTTGCGGCAACCGGCAAATATCACAGAGGATTTTTAAGTGCATACTCAGAGGAACAGTTCGATCTTCTGGAAGTATATACCAAGTATCCGGAAATCTGGGCTCCGTATTATACTTTGGATAAGATTATGTCTGGATTATATGATTGTCATGTACTTGCCGGAAATGAGACAGCAAAAGAGATCTTGGACTTGATGGGAGACTGGGTATATGACAGACTTTCCCGTCTGCCAAAAGAAACACTGGATAAAATGTGGGCAATGTATATTGCAGGTGAGTTTGGTGGTATGCTTGGAACAATGGTAAAAGTCTATGAGCTGACCGGAAAAGAAAATCATCTGAAGGCTGCAAAACTTTTTGAAAATGAAAAGTTATTCTATCCGATGGAAGAAGAATGCGATACATTGGAGGATATGCATGCAAACCAGCATATTCCGCAGATTATCGGTGCAATGGATCTGTATCGGGCAACTGGTGATGAGATTTATTGGGAAATCGGAAAGAATTTCTGGAATATCGTGACTGGCGGACATACATATTGTATCGGTGGGGTTGGTGAAACTGAGATGTTCCATCGTGCAAATACAACGTGTTCTTATCTTACGGATAAGGCTGCTGAAAGCTGTGCAAGTTATAATATGCTGCGCCTGACCAGTCAGTTATTTGAATATACGCGAAGCGGCAATCTGATGGATTATTATGATAATACGCTGAGAAATCATATCCTGACATCAAGTAGTCATAAATGTGATGGTGGAACGACTTATTTTCTTCCACTTGGTCCGGGTGGCAGAAAAGAATTCTTCCTTTCAGAGAATTCCTGCTGTCATGGAACCGGTATGGAGAGCAGATTCCGCTATATGGAAAATATTTATGCGCAGGATGCAGATGCGCTTTACATTAACCTTCTTGTAGATTCCGTGCTGACGGACGAAAATGGAAAAACGATGATCGAACTTCAGAGTGTGGATGAAGAAGGTGTAATGGAAATCCGTTGCCAAAAGGATCAGAAAAAAGTTCTTAAAATCCATATTCCGGCATGGGGGCAGAAGGATTTTAACGTGTCTGTAAATGGAAAAGTTCTTGCAGATACAGCACTTCATGATGGATATCTGGTAATTGATGCAGATCCGAAAGCCGGAGATGTGATCCGACTGGAACTTCCGATAGAATTCCGTGTGTTGGATAACAAGTCTGATGCGGCATTTGTCAATCTTGCATATGGACCATATATTCTTGCGGCACTTTCAGAGGAAAAAGAATTCCTTACAGCACCGGCAGTAGAAGAAATTCATATGGTTGATGGAAAATTACAGTTTGAAGCGAATGGAATGAAGATGATCCCTCTTCCAAAAGTAGATATGGAAGCTTATCATGTATATTTTCATAAAGAGTAAAAATAAGAAATAAAAAGCAGGAGTGTGCAGTTAAAAAATGTACACTCCTACTTTTTTGTCATATCAGTTATATCATACTTTTGCGAAGATAAGAGATTTAAATAAAATCTTCTTGACGGATTCTGCAAAACAGTGGATAATATTGCACAGTAATCATATGTGACAAGACAGTAGATTATACACTAAAAGAATGACAGGAGCAGGAGAAAGTTATGAAAGAGTTTCTAAGAAAGAAAAATATTATCTTTTCAGCGAAGCGATACGGAATCGATGCGCTTGGTGCAATGGCGCAGGGACTGTTTGCATCGCTTCTGATCGGTACGATCATCAGCACACTCGGAGAACAGCTTGGTATAGGAATCCTTGTAACAGTAGGCGGTTATGCGAAAGGAGCAACCGGAGCTGCGATGGCAATCTCGATCGGAGTAGCACTTCAGTGTCCGCCACTTGTATTGTTTTCACTGGCGGCAGTCGGAATGGCAGCAAATGAACTTGGGGGTGCCGGAGGACCTCTTGCGGTTTTGGTCGTTACGATTTTTGCAGCAGAATTTGGAAAACTGGTTTCAAAAGAAACAAAAATAGATATTATTGTGACACCATTTGTGACGATCTGTGTGGGGGTTCTGCTTTCACTGGGATGTGCACCGGCGATCGGAGCAGCGGCAAGTACCGTAGGAACTGCGATCATGTGGGCGACTGAATTACAGCCATTTTTCATGGGAATTATCGTATCTGTGATTGTTGGTATTGCGCTGACACTTCCAATCAGCAGTGCAGCGATCTGTGCGGCACTTTCACTTACCGGGCTTGCAGGAGGTGCTGCGGTAGCCGGCTGCTGTGCACAGATGGTTGGTTTTGCGGTTATGAGTTTTAAGGAAAATAAATGGGGTGGTCTTTTTGCACAGGGAATAGGAACCTCGATGCTCCAGATGGGAAACATTGTGAGAAACCCGAGAATCTGGCTTCCGCCGACACTGGCATCCGCAATTACCGGTCCGGTCGCAACCTGTATCTTCCATTTGAAGATGAACGGTGCGGCAGTGGCATCCGGAATGGGAACCTGCGGACTGGTCGGACAGATTGGTATGTACACTGGCTGGGTAAATGATATTGCAGAAGGAACCAAAGCTGCAATCACCGGAATGGACTGGGCAGGTCTGGTGCTGATCTGTTTTATTCTTCCGGCAGTGCTTTCCTGGGCGATTGCGATTCCGATGAAAAAATGTGGCTGGATCAAGGAAAATGATCTGAAACTGGATCTGTAGATTCAAGTGTAAATTATATAAAATGTGTTTGATGGGCTATCCTGTGGGAATGTTTCGGATTCTCACAGGATAGTTTTATTTTGTATGAAATAGGATCAATCTAATAAATTTTTTTCCACCTCATCATATACGATCTCAAATGGCGCCGGCCCCACATCCAGTACCGCCCTGTGAAATTCTTTCTGGGAGAATTGATTTCCCAGGGCATCTGCCATCTCCTTTTTCAATTCATAAAATTTCAGGTATCCAATATAGTATTTCAGATAATTGGCAGGACTTCCAATGATCAGTTTGTAGACACTCTGTACTGCATTTGGATCATTGATCCCGTAATCGCTGAAAAAGCGGACTGTATCAGTTACAGACCAGCCGTCATAATGAATTCCCATGTCTGCAAGCGCATAAAGTCCAAGAATGACAGAACTGTTTTTCTGGAGAAGGGATGCTTCAGTCTTAGGGAGAGGTGCAAGGTAGTAGGACATCATTTCCGCATAGGTGGCCCAGCCCTCAACGTATCCGCCAAAATCAAGAATGCTCCGAATAGGATCCGGCTTAGAAGCAGAAAAATAGACGGTCTGGTACAGATGTCCGGGATAGCCTTCGTGAGCAAGGGTTGTGTAGAGATTCAGCCCTGAGGCGGTCTGCCCGTTGTTAATGTAGATGACATTTTCCGTTAGATTGTCAATGGCAGGGATCATATAGAAAGCGGGACTTAGATAATCCTGCATGGATTCCGGAACATATTTGACCTGGAAATCAACATCAGGAATTTCCGGGAATGTATCTGTGATTTTGGACCTGAGATCGTCCAGCATGGAATCAGGAGATGTCTGCTCCAAAACAGATGCCTGGGTAAGTGCTGCGTCAGCAGGAAAGAGAACCTTCTGCATGGCACTTAGATCTTCCAGTATCTGTGCCCTGGTCATCAGTCGCAGACGGGAAATGGACTCATTGCAGCCGGTAGTCTGACGCACCAGATATTCATAGTATTTTTTTCCATAAGGGAAATGGCTAAGTCCCTGTTCATTCATTCCTTTTCCTTTCAGCGATTTGATAGCGGTGATCAGATTTTGATAAGCTGGATAAATCTCTTCTGTTACAAGTTTCATATTTTCTTTCTGAAAAGAATCTTTTTTGTTTTCAGGTAAAAGATCCAGTGACGCGATCCGCTCGTTAAATGTACTGACCAGATAATTCTCTTTACCCATATCGATAAAAGACTGGCAGGTGTCCAGAACAGAATCAGCCTGGTAATCCGGCATAAAAAGACCGGAAGCAGCTTTTTTCTGCTCAAACCGGATGACAGAATCAAAATAGGAAGGCGTTTCTTTTAAGAGAGCCAGATAGGTTTCTACATCCTGTGTGTCGTAAAAGCTGTATTCCGAGAGCAGAACAGGCAGCTGCGTATGGATACCGGATACGGGGCCGAGAGGCTCCTGATAAAGCAGATAATCTGTCCCTGTGGATGTATTTTTAAGATAGGTATCCAGGATTTTAAAGGTTAGTGCATTTTCCGAAGAAAGAGTGTCGGAATCAAATTCCTGCAGAGAAGAGAGAACATTTCTGACAGAAGCCTTTGCAGCAACGGGATCAGAAGAAAGACTGCCGTATGTAGCTGGGATGTCCGCGATGCCATAGTCAGAAGGAGAACGCAAGGTATAGTGAAGGCTGATGGTATTTGCGGATACTTCTGTCTGGAAGAGACTACGTGTGAAAGTACGGAATTGCCGGTCGGAGGATTCTGCATGCAGGGAGCTCCAAAATGCATTGCCAGACAGAAAAGAAATCAGAATGACCAGCAGACAACAGGGAAGGATCAGAAAAATTTTTTTCCGGTGTTTAAGAATTAAATGAAACATAAAACTCCAGAAGAAATGATGTTGTTTCTATGTATATGATTTTGATTCTGGAAATATGTATCTCAAACGAAACTTTACAGAAATAAAACAAGTGTCTTGTCAGATGTAAAGTGTGGTGCTATAATGTGCACTATGCTGAAAAAAGATCAGAGATGAGAAAAGAGTCAGTAAGGGAGGATCACGTTATGACAACGGTGGAAGAGATACAGAAGCTTAAAAAAGAGAAGAATGCTGTCATTCTGGCACATTATTATGTGCGGCCGGAGGTGCAGGAAATAGCAGATTATATAGGGGATTCTTTTTACCTGAGCAAGGCAGCAACGAAGCTCCAAGAAAAGACAATCATATTTTGTGGCGTTTCTTTTATGGGGGAGAGTGCGAAGATCCTGAATCCGGAGAAAACGGTTCTGATGCCGGATATGACAGCAGACTGTCCGATGGCACATATGGCAGATGTGGAGACGATCCGGAAGATGCGGAAAGAGTATGATGATCTTGCAGTTGTCTGCTATATCAATTCAACGGCAGCACTGAAAGAATACTCGGATGTCTGTGTGACATCTGCAAATGCAGTGAAGATCGTAAAAGAACTTCCGAACAAGAATATTTTCTTTATTCCGGATCGGAATCTGGCACATTTTGTAGCCGATCATGTACCGGAAAAAAATTTTGTTTACAACAATGGATTCTGTCCGACTCATGAACGGATGGAACCGGAGGATGTAGCCGAAGTGAAAAGGAGACATCCGGGGGCACAGATCGTCGCACACGGAGAATGCCGTGCAGAACTTCTTGCGATGGCAGATTACGTGGGAAGCACATCAGGAATCATCCAGTATGTAACGGCAAGTGATTGTCAGGAATTTATTGTCTGTACAGAAGAGGGTGTGGGTTACAAGCTGAAGGAACAGAACCCGGAGAAGACATTCTATTATCCGGACAAGCTACCGGTATGTCCGAATATGAAAAAGAATACGCTGGAGAAGGTATTGCATGTTTTGCAGACTGGTGAAAATGAGGTTCACGTAGATGCAAAACTTCGGGAAAATTCCAAAAAACCGTTAGAGAAAATGCTTGAGCTTGCTGCAAAATAAAAGAACCGGAAAATCAAAAATAAGAAACAACAGGTGACCGGTTAAGAGAACCGGAATTGGAGGGATAAAGTTGGAGATTAAGACAGATGTAGTGATCGTTGGAACGGGAGTTGGAGGAGCGTTTTCAGCACTGAATCTTCCGGAGGATAAACAGATCCTTATGATTACCAAGTCAGATCTGGAAAGCAGTGATTCATTTCTGGCACAGGGTGGAATCTGTGTACTTCGGGATGATGAGGATTATGAGGGGTATTTTGAAGATACAATGCGCGCAGGTCATTACGAGAACAGGAAAGAATCAGTGGATATTATGATTCGCAGCTCGCAGGAAATTATTCATGATCTGATTGAATATGGTGTGGATTTCGCTAAAAAAGACGGAAATCTTGCATTTACAAGAGAAGGTGCACATTCCAGACCGCGAATCCTTTTCCATGAAGATATCACAGGAAAAGAGATCACAAGTAAATTACTTACGCAAGTAAAGAAACGAAAAAATGTACAAATACACGAATTTACAACTATGACAGATATCATTGTTAAAAATGGAAAGTGTGCAGGAATTGTAGCGAAGACGCAGGACGGAGAAGAAATGAAGATCTATGCGCAGGATACCATCTTTGCAAGCGGTGGAATCGGAGGAAGATACCAGCATTCTACAAACTTTCCACATCTGACAGGAGATGCGCTTGATATTTCCAGGAAGCATGGAATCCGTCTGGAGCATCTGGATTATGTCCAGATCCACCCGACAACTTTGTATTCTTCAAAACCGGGGCGAAGATTTCTGATTTCAGAATCTGTCCGTGGAGAAGGCGCAGTTCTTTATAATAAAGACGGAGAACGTTTTGTAAATGAGCTTCTTCCGAGAGATGTGGTGACAAAAGCAATCCGGGAACAAATGGAAAAAGACGGAACGGATCATGTATGGCTTTCCATGGAAAATATTGATAAGAATACGATCCTGGAGCATTTCCCAAATATCTGTGAGCGGTGCCGGGAAGAAGGCTATGACGTGACAAAAGAGTGGATCCCGGTTGTTCCAGCACAACACTATTTCATGGGAGGCATCTGGGTAGACAGCGACAGCAGAACTTCGATGGAGCATCTGTATGCGGTTGGAGAGACAAGCTGCAATGGCGTCCATGGGGCGAACCGTCTGGCAAGTAATTCTCTGCTTGAGAGCCTGGTGTTTGCAAAACGTGCGGCACATAAGATTTCCGGAGTGGAAAATGCAGTAAATCCTGTGTTGTTCTGTAAAGAGGCAATATAAAAGAAAAAGATCTGTTTAGAATGAGGAAAAAAGAAATGAATAAGATTACGATGACATTGAATGTAGACCATCTGATAAAAGAAGCACTGCAGGAGGACATTTCCAGTGAGGACGTGACCACCAATGCGGTGATGAAAGAAGCGGTGATCGGAGAGGTGCAGCTGATCTGCAAACAGGATGGAGTAGTTGCCGGGTTGGATGTATTTCACAGAGTATTTGAAATTCTGGATGAAAATGTGAAGACAGATTTCTATTGTAAAGACGGTGACGAAGTGAAAAAAGGAGAATTGATGGGGATTATTACAGGCGATATCCGTGCGCTGCTCTCAGGGGAACGGGTGGCACTGAATTATCTGCAGAGAATGAGTGGAATTGCGACTTATACACATTCGGTTGCAATGCTTCTGGAAGGAACGAAGACGAAGCTTCTGGACACCAGAAAGACAACGCCGAATATGCGTATTTTTGAAAAATATGCGGTCCGTGTCGGTGGAGGATATAATCATAGATATAATCTTTCCGACGGAGTGCTTTTAAAAGACAATCATATCGGAGCGGCAGGAAGTGTGGCAAAGGCGGTGGAAATGGCAAAGGAATACGCACCGTTTGTCCGCAAAATTGAGGTAGAAGTTGAGAATCTGGATATGGTGCGTGAGGCTGTTGATGCGGGAGCAGATATTATTATGCTGGATAATATGTCGCCGGAGGATATGAAGGAGGCAATCAGGATTATTGACGGACGTGCAGAGACAGAATGTTCCGGAAATGTAACAAAAGAAAATATTGACCGTCTGACGTCTCTTGGAGTAGACTATATATCAAGTGGGGCACTTACCCATTCAGCTCCTGTCCTTGACATTTCGCTGAAGAATCTGCATGCTATTTAAGCCGGTCTGGATTCAGTAAGAGTGAAGACAGGATTTGGCAGACAGAAGAGGAAAGTCTGTAATACGTCAGGCACAGAGCAGAATTGCAGAAAAAGGAGAGTTATATCGGGATGACAGGTTCCAGACGAAGAGAAGAGATTGTCAGCAAAATAAAGAGCAGTGAGGTTCCGGTACCCGGGAAAGAACTGGCGAAGGTATATGATGTAAGCCGTCAGGTCATTGTACAGGACATTGCGCTGATCCGTGCAGCCGGATATGATATCATTTCAACCAACCGGGGATATATTCTGAATGCACCGCATACGGTAACGAGAGTGTTCAAAGTCAGTCATACGGATGAACAGATGGAGGATGAGCTTTGTTCGATCGTGGATCTGGGAGGCAAGGTGGTAAATGTAATGATCAATCACCGGATTTATGGACATATGGAAGCACCTCTTGATGTGGCATCGCGGAGAAATGTCAAAGAATTCATGGAAGGGATCCATAGTGGAAAGTCCAGTCCGCTTAAGAATATCACTTCCAACTATCATTATCACACAGTTGAAGCGGATTCGGAAGAGACACTGGATTTGATCGAGCAGGTATTGAAGGAAAAAGACTATCTGGTGTCAAATACGCCTTGACAAGTTTCTGATATCTGTGATACGATTTTTTTGATATGGGAAAAGCGATGACGAAGAGAGTAGGTCTTTTGAATGTTTACAGAGAAGTCCCGCAGAGGCTGAGAGGGATGGCTGGAGAAAGACTGAAGATGGCTTCTGAGCAGCGCAGGTGAACATAAGGAAGCAACGAATCAGTTTCCAGTGCAAGCATGCGATGGGTTCCGCCCGTTACAGCGGCGAGTGCAGATATGGACTGCCAAAAACAGCAGACTGTACCCGGTGAGATTCTTCTTGTGAGGGAAGGATGAAGAGAAGTGGTAACACGGCAATAATCCCGTCTTCTATATTTTATAGAAGGCGGTTTTTTATTTAACAGGAAGTCTTTGTTAAATAAAAGGCACTACGTGCCAGAGATGTGCACTATTTTTAATTTATAGAAAAAGGAGATAAAGAATCATGGCAGACAAACCAAAATATTATATTACAACTGCAATTGCCTATACATCAGGCAAGCCACATATCGGTAACACATACGAGATCGTGCTGGCAGACGCAATTGCACGTTATAAGAGAAGTCAGGGATATGATGTATTTTTCCAGACAGGAACTGACGAGCATGGACAGAAAATTGAATTAAAAGCAGAAGAAGCAGGTGTTACACCAAAGGAATTTGTAGATAACGTATCCGGGGAGATTAAGAGAATCTGGGATCTGATGAACACTTCTTATGACAAATTTATCCGTACAACGGATGATTATCATGAGAAAGAAGTACAGAAGATATTCAAGAAACTGTATGACCAGGGAGATATTTACAAAGGACACTACGAAGGAATGTACTGTACTCCATGCGAATCCTTCTTCACAGAATCCCAGCTTGTAGATGGAAAATGTCCGGACTGCGGACGCCCGGTACAGCCTGCAAAAGAAGAAGCATACTTCTTCAAGATGAGCAAATATGCAGACAGACTGATTGAATATATCAATACACATCCGGAATTTATCCAGCCGGTAGCACGTAAGAATGAGATGATGAACAACTTCCTTCTTCCGGGACTTCAGGATCTTTGTGTATCCAGAACTTCTTTTAAATGGGGAATTCCGGTAGACTTTGATCCGAAGCATGTTGTTTATGTATGGCTTGATGCACTTACCAACTATATCACTGGTATCGGATATCACTGTGATGGTGAAAGCGATGAAATGTTCAATAAGAACTGGCCGGCAGACCTTCATCTGATCGGAAAAGATATCATCCGTTTCCATACGATTTACTGGCCGATCTTCCTGATGGCACTTGGACTTCCGCTTCCGAAGCAGGTATTTGGACATCCGTGGCTTCTTCAGGGCGATGGAAAGATGAGTAAATCAAAAGGAAATGTACTCTATGCAGATGAACTCGTAGATTTCTTTGGCGTAGATGCGGTTCGTTACTTTGTTCTGCATGAGATGCCGTTTGAAAATGATGGCGTAATCTCCTGGGAGCTGATGGTAGAAAGACTGAATTCCGATCTTGCCAATACACTTGGAAACCTTGTAAATCGTACCATTTCTATGACAAACAAATATTTTGGCGGTACAGTTACTGATAAAGGTGTGACAGAAGAAGTAGATGCAGATCTGAAAGCTGTGACAGAAAATACACCAAAGGCAGTAGAAGCAAAAATGAAGGAGCTGCGTGTAGCAGATGCAATCACAGAAATCTTCAATCTGTTCAAACGCTGCAACAAATATATCGATGAGACCATGCCGTGGGCACTGGCAAAAGAAGAAGACAAGAAGGATCGTCTGGAAACAGTTCTGTGGAATCTGATCCAAAGCATTTCCGAAGGTGCAAAACTGCTTGAATCTTTCATGCCGGAAACAGCTGAAAAGATCCTGGCACAGCTTGGTGGCGGACATGTGGTAGAAAAACCGGAAATCCTGTTCCAGAGACTCGACCTGGAAGAAGTCATGAAAAAAGTAGAAGAGCTTCATCCAAAGGTTAAAGAAGAAAAGGAAGAGGAAGAAGAAGAAGAAGGAATCGACATCGAAGCAAAACCGGAGATCACTTTTGAAGATTTTGAAAAGATGCAGTTCCAGGTAGGCGAGATCATTTCCTGCGAAGCAGTCAAGAAATCCAAGAAGCTTCTCTGCTCCCAGGTTAAGATCGGAAGTCAGGTAAAACAGATCGTTTCCGGAATCAAAGCACACTATACACCGGAAGAAATGGTAGGTAAGAAGGTTATGGTTCTTGTGAACCTGAAACCTGCAAAACTCGCCGGAGTGCTTTCAGAAGGTATGCTGCTCTGCGCAGAAGATGCAGATGGTAATCTTGCGCTGATGACACCGGAGAAGAAGATGCCGGCAGGAGCAGAGATCTGTTAATTAAATGATTGGATAAATAAAAACGAGGAGAAGAATCCAGGATCTGGAAACTTCTCCTCAATTTTTAATGTTGAGAATTGTCTGATTTTTTTTCATCTGTGATACTTTCTTCGCTGTTCAGCTTTGATTCTAAACCTGCATTCTTTTCTTTCAGTGTGGCAAGCTGGTGATTCAGCTCCAGATTTTGTGAATACAGTTTTTTGTTCGACTGTTTGAGTGTATGTATTCTGCACATAGAAAAAATAAGGAGAATAGCAAGTACAATAAGAGTAACATCTTTCCACATTATTTTATTTTTCATAAACTTTTCCCTCCCGTTGCATCCTTTTTGCTGTGTAATAATTATACATCAAACCCGAAAATTTACCACTGGCAAAGTGCTATATTTTATAGAACAAATAGAGCGAAAATTAGTGAAAAAGAAAAGAACCGGATAATTTCCGATTCTCTTCTTTTGCAAGTAATCTTTAAGTTTACAGAATATCAATATATTCTCCGGCAAGTGCTTTGTTCATACTTCTTACAGCACAGAATTTTCCGCACATACTGCAGGTATCGCTGTGGTCATCTTCTGGTTTACGACTGTCACGGATTGCCTTTGCTGTTTCAGGATCGAGAGCGCAGGCGTACTGTGCATCCCAGTCAAGAACACGGCGTGCATCTGCCATCTTGTCATCGATATCACGTGCATGTGGGATACCTTTTGCAATATCAGCGGCATGGGCTGCAATCTTAGAAGCAATGATTCCCTGTTTGGTATCTTCTACGTTTGGAAGAGCAAGATGTTCTGCCGGTGTAACGTAGCAAAGGAAAGCAGCTCCGCTCATAGCGGCAACAGCTCCACCGATGGCAGCTGTGATATGGTCATATCCAGGAGCGATATCTGTTACCAGAGGTCCGAGTACATAGAACGGTGCGCCCATGCAGATGCTCTGCTGTACTTTCATGTTGGCAGCAACCTGATCCAGCGGCACATGTCCAGGTCCTTCTACCATAACCTGTACATTATGATCCCATGCACGTTTGGTCAATTCTCCGAGACGTACAAGTTCTTCAATCTGACAGACATCTGTTGCGTCGGCAAGACATCCCGGACGGCAGGCATCACCAAGAGAAATAGTTACGTCGTATTCTTCGCAGATGTCGAGGATTTCATCGTAATGTTCATAGAATGGGTTTTCTTCTCCGGTCATGCACATCCATGCAAAGACAAGACTTCCTCCACGGCTTACGATGTTCATTTTACGTTTATGTTTTTTGATCTGTTCGATGGTTTTTCTTGTGATTCCACAGTGAAGTGTGACGAAGTCCACGCCATCCTCAGCATGAAGACGGACAACATCAATAAAATCCTGTGCAGTAAGAGTTGCCAGGTCTCTCTGATAATGAATAACACTGTCATAAACCGGTACGGTTCCGATCATAGCCGGGCATTCGTGAGTCAGCTTCTGGCGGAATGGCTGGGTATTACCATGGCTGGAAAGATCCATGATTGCTTCTGCGCCGAGATTAACGGCACTCATAACTTTTTGCATTTCAATATCATAGTCTTTGCAGTCGCGGGAAACACCTAAGTTAACATTGATCTTGGTACGAAGCATGCTTCCGACACCTTCCGGATCAAGGCAGGTATGGTTCTTGTTGGCACAGATGGCAACCTTGCCTTCTGCGACAAGCTGCATCAGTTTTTCAACCGGCATATGTTCTTTTTTTGCTACAGTTTCGATTTCCGGAGTCAGAATTCCTTTTCTGGCAGCGTCCATCTGGGTTGTGTAATTTCTCATGTTGTTTTGCCTCCAATTCTTTTTGTGTGAATCTCACAAAGTAACGGCAGAATTTAAGTAAAAGTCTGCCTGGCGTCAGCAAAACACGGACAGCGTACACGAAAAAAACCAGACACAGCCTGATGGGTACACTTCCAGTTCGAAATGATAGAATTGCTAACGCCTTTGTCGGAAAATTTCCGGCAATGAACAGGATTTTATTTGAAAATCTCTGCCTTTTATTACGCGATACAAGGTGGTGTCCCCGGTGTAACGCGGTTTCATTTACAGCAGAGTGCTGTAAGAATGAATGATGATTATGCTTCTTTGATCTGTGACATAACGCCGCCTTTTTCCAGAACTGTGATCAGGATGAAAGCAAGGATGCTTCCTGCGACAGTGGAAATAAGGAATGGAACGACATAAACGAAAAGTCCTGCCGGCGCAATTCCCATCAGATACAAAGCAACCGGATAAGCGGCAAGTGCGCCAAGGAATCCGGTTCCGATCGCTTCGGCAAGGCAGGTAAGACTTAAGATGTGGCATTTTTTGTAGACAAGACCACAGCATAAAGCACCGACCATGCTTCCAGGGAAAGCCATAAGGCTTCCGAGGCCGAGCAGATTGCGGAGTAAACTTGCACAGAATGCAATGCCAACGCCCCATGCAGGACCAAGTGTTACGGCGGCAAGAATGTTGACCATATGCTGTACCGGAGCGCAGTTGCTTCCGGCAACCGGTACACTGATAAAGCTTCCGACGATTGCAAGCGCGGTGAGAACACCGGCAAGTGCGAGTTTCTTTGTTGTATTATTTTGTTTCATAGTAGAGTTCTCCTTTCAAAATGAACTTCCTGTCTCATTGTATACACAAAAAAGGAACCCCACACCTGAGTGGAGTTCCTGCTGTCCGTAATCACTGAACACATCATCTTCGTGTTCCTGATATGTCATGTGAAAAATAAAAGATGCGGAGGCATCTCTATCAAATACATGGTATACATTCCCTCCGTTGGCATTATCCAAATCAGGTTACAGGTCGGGATAAATAAATCCCCTCTCAGCCGGCAATCTCCAGCTCCCTGGTACATATGAATTTGTACAAATAGAATTATAGCGCGGTATGCCGGATTTGACAAGAGGAAATGAAAAAGTATCTCAGAAAAGACATTGTGCAGAATCAGAGTACATTTTTGTACAATAAAAGACGGACAGAAAATTCTGCCCGTCCGGAATTTCATTACCGTCTTATGTAGAATACAGCAGAGATTAGCTGAGCTCTACCTTTAAAGCATCTTCCGGTTTGAATTCATTGTAAAGGTCATAGATGTTGTGACCAGTAGACTCGCTGAGGACACGACCTTCCAGAGAGTAGCAGCGGATGAAACGCTTTTTGTCGATTGCTGACCAATGCTCTACATCCCAGCTCATGTATCCGTCTTCATCAGACTTCTTTTCTTTCAGGTATACATCAACCTGGCGTCCGTCTACCATAATGTCTACAAGTTTCTTTGTGTCGGCTTCCAGCTCGACATTGTTTACAGTGTCAAATACTTTCATTTTAAAATCCTCCTATAATATCTGATCAGAATCTTCAGAAATATATTCCCCATACATTTGCAGATGTGATCTATTTGCACTATCTATAGTATACATAGAAGAAACAGGATAAGCAAGTAAAAAAAGTGACTATTCAGCGGCTAAGAATGTGTGGTATACTTAGAGCATCTGAGAGCAGTCAGTAAAAAGAAAGCGAGACGAAGGAAATGATATTTGATACACATGCACATTATGATGATGAACAGTTTGACGGGGACCGGGATGAGCTTTTAAAATCTATGCCGGATTTTGGAGTCGGAACAATCGTGGATGTAAGTGCGACTTATGAATCCTGTGAGAAGGTTTTGACACTTGCCGGAAAGTATCCACATGTTTATGCTGCAATCGGTGTGCATCCGGATGAGGTTGGAGAACTTAACGAAGATAAGATCCAGCACATGAAAGAACTCTGCTGTAACAAAAAAGTGGTTGCAGTCGGAGAGATCGGTCTGGATTATTATTGGGATAATGAACCGCATGAGGTACAGCAGAAGTGGTTTATCCGCCAGCTGGAGCTCGCGGGAGAAGTAAAGAAACCAGTAATTATCCACAGCAGGGAAGCTGCCGCAGATACCATGTATATCATGAAAAATTATGCACAGGGGCTTGGCGGAGTTATTCACTGCTATTCCTATTCACGTGAAATGGCTGAAGAATATGTGAAGATGGGATTCTATATTGGAATCGGTGGAGTCGTCACATTTAAGAATGCAAAGAAATTAAAAGATGTCGCAGCTGCGATCCCGATCGAGAAGATCGTGCTGGAGACAGACTGCCCGTATATGGCACCGGAGCCGTACCGTGGCAAACGGAATCAGTCTTCTTATATCCGGTATGTGGCTGAGAAAATTGCAGAATTAAAAGAGATGAGTCCGGAAGAAGTGATCGCTGTGACAGAGAAAAATGCGAGAGATCTGTACGGCATCTAAGACGCAGGCAATGAATAATCAGGAGAATAACAGATGAAAACACCTACACTTGGAAATCCGCAGAATACCATTGAGATTCTGCAAAAATATAATTTTAATTTTCAGAAAAAATTTGGACAGAACTTTCTGATCGATGAGCATGTGCTGGATAAGATCATTCGTGCAGCCGAGATCACAAAGGATGATTACGTGTTGGAGATCGGCCCTGGAATCGGGACGATGACACAGTACCTTGCCTGTGCGGCAAGAGAAGTAACTGCAGTTGAGATAGACCGTGCGCTGATTCCAATTCTTGAAGACACGCTGAAAGAATATGACAACGTATCAATCATCAATGAAGATATCCTGAAGGTGGATATTGCAGCACTTGCAAAGGAGAAGAACGGAGGACGGCCGATCAAGGTGGTTGCGAATCTTCCATATTATATAACGACACCGATCATCATGGGCTTATTTGAAAGCCATGTGCCGCTTGAGAGTATTACGGTTATGGTACAGAAAGAAGTGGCTGACCGTATGCAGGTAGGACCGGGAACAAAGGATTATGGTGCACTTTCACTTGCTGTACAGTATTATGCAGAGCCGTATATTGTTGCAAATGTACCCCCGAACTGTTTCATGCCGCGTCCGGCAGTCGGCTCAGCAGTAATCCGCCTGACAAGACATCAGAAGCCTCCGGTAGAGGTTATGGATGAAAAGCTGATGTTCCGCCTTATACGGGCATCCTTTAATCAGAGGAGGAAGACTTTGGCAAATGGCCTTAAGAATTCAGGAGAGCTGAATCTTTCGAAGGAAGTCATTACTGCTGCGATAGAGAAACTCGGAAAAGGAAGCAGTGTCCGGGGAGAAGCACTGGATCTGGAAGAATTTGCCAGACTGACTAATATTATAAAGGAGGAAATGGAGCATGAGGTATGAAATCAAGGGTGATACCCTTCCGGTAGTGATCTGCCATCTGGAAGCTGGCGAGCGGATGATTACAGAGCGGGGATCCATGGCATGGATGTCTCCGAATATGAAGATGGAGACTTCGACAAATGGAGGATTTGGAAAAGCATTTGGAAGAATGTTCTCTGGAGAAGCGATGTTCCAGAATATCTATACCGCACAGGGCGGGAATGGACTGATCGCATTTGCATCCAGCTTTCCGGGTTCGATCAAGGCATTTGAAATCGGACCGGGGCAAGAATATATTTTTCAGAAAAAAGCATTCCTTGCTGGCGAACCTGGAGTAAATATATCTGTTCATTTTCACAAGAAAGTGGCTTCAGGACTATTTGGAGGAGAAGGATTTATCTTGCAGAAGGTATCCGGAAATGGAATTGTATTTGCAGAATTCGATGGACATGTGGTAGAATACGAATTACAACCGGGGCAGCAGATCGTGATTGATTCCGGTTATTTGGCAGCGATGAGTGTAACATGCCAGATGGATATCCAGACTGTGCCGGGACTTAAGAATATTGTCTTTGGCGGAGAAGGATTATTTAATACGGTTATTACAGGACCGGGACATGTATGGCTTCAGACAATGCCGATTAGCAGTGTGGCAGATTCATTGAGACCATATTTTCCAACAAGTAGTAAGTAGTTTACAAATAAGAAGAAGGGACGGGGGACGATGCTAAAAGTGCGTGTTTCCGTCCTTCATTCATACTTTCTGCAGTATTTGCAGAGTCTTTAACAGAAAGGAGTAGGTGTATGACAAATTCAGTGAACAGTGCGAAAGATCTGGATAGCATTCTGTTTGATATTTCGCCGAAAATCAAGGAACTTGCCGGATTATGTGAAGCGAATACCGGGATCGACAAAGAACTTTTTGTAAAGCATGATGTAAAAAGAGGTCTCCGTGATGTAAACGGAAAAGGAGTCCTTGCGGGACTTACCAACATTTCCGATGTATGTGCCAAAAAGATTGTAAATGGCGAAGAAGTTCCGTGTGCCGGTAATTTGTATTATCGAGGCTATAACATCAAGGATCTGGTTCGTGGATTCCTGGATGCGGATCATTTTGGATATGAAGAAATTGCATATCTGCTTCTTTTTGGTGAACTTCCGACGGTTGTACAGCTGGATGGGTTTCATGAGACACTGACGGAGAGAAGGACACTTCCGCCGAATTTTGTGCGCGATGTTATTATGAAGGCACCGAGCCATGATATGATGAACAATATTTCAAGGGCGATTCTGAATCTGTATTCTTACGATGAAAAAGCTGATGATACTTCAATCCCGAATGTTCTCAGACAGTGTCTGAACCTGATCAGTGAATTTCCGATGCTGATGGTCTACGGATATCATGCATACAATTATCGTCAGGGTCAGGATATGTACATCTATGCACCGGATCCGCAGAAGTCCACCGCGGAAAATATTCTGATGATGCTTCGTGAAGACCGACAGTATACGGAGCTGGAAGCAAGGATTCTGGATATGGCACTTGTGCTGCATATGGATCATGGTGGTGGAAATAACTCTACATTTACTACCCACGTTGTCACTTCGTCCGGAACAGACACCTATTCTACAATTTCTGCTGCAATGGCATCGTTAAAAGGTCCGAAGCACGGTGGTGCAAACATCAAAGTGACGCAGATGTTTGCTGATATGAAAGAAGAGGTCAAAGACTGGGAAGATGACGATGAGGTAAGAGCATATCTGGAAGGTCTGCTTGCAAGGGAGAGGTTTGATAAAAAAGGTCTGATCTATGGAATGGGTCATGCGATTTATTCAGTATCTGATCCACGTGCTGAGATTTTCAAGAAATTTGTGGCTCAGCTTGCACATGAAAAAGGATACGATAAAGAATACGCACTTTATGAGAAAGTGGAACATATGGCACCGGAAATCATTGCCGAAAAAAGAAAGATGTATAAAGGGGTAAATGCAAATGTCGATTTTTACAGCGGACTGGTTTACCATATGCTTGGAATTCCGGAGCAGCTTTATACGCCGATCTTTGCCGCAGCGCGAATCGTTGGATGGAGTGCACATCGTCTGGAAGAGCTGATCAATGTGGATAAGATTATTCGTCCGGCATATATGCCACTGGCAGAGTATCGAGAATATAAAAATTTAAATGACCGATAGTGTTGACAAACTGCTATGTAGTATGTAAAATAAAGAAACAACTGATATATTCAAATGACATATCAGACATTTCAAAGAGACATTTCTCAAATTGTACGATATTGTGTAAACTAGACATCAGGAAAAAAAGACTTGCGGAGGGTTGACCTATTATGGTACAGAGGAATATACGTTTTATGACTACAGGACAATTGATGACTTTTTGTAATGTTTGCCAGAAGATGAATGCAGATATTACGGTAAAGGATGTGACAGGACGTTTCGAGATCGATGCCAAATCGATCGTGGGACTGATGACGATAAGAATGGGAGAGAAGATGCATCTTCTGATCGAAGGCGAAGAGGAACATCTGGCCGACAGTTATTTTGAAAAATTTGACTGTACACCGGTTACGATTCCGTTCAGTTAAAGGCGGCACTGGATATGCCGGAGATATACGGAACAAGGAGCAGGAAGATGGAAGTTACCTATGATTATTACCGTATTTTTTATTATGCGGCAAAGTATAAAAGTTTTTCACAGGCGGCGACAATCCTGATGAGTAATCAGCCGAATGTAACGAGGGCAATCCACAATCTGGAAAGTCAGCTTGGATGCAGATTATTTATCCGGTCTAACCGGGGAGCAGAGCTTACACCGGAGGGAGAACGGCTTTATTCACATGTTGCAATTGCATACGATCATTTGCATGCAGCAGAGCTAGAGCTTGAAAATGAAAAGAAGCTGGAACAGGGAACCGTAACGATCGGGGTAAGTGAGATTGCATTGCATTTGCTTCTGCTTCCGGTGCTGGGAGAGTTTAGAAGAAAGTATCCTAAAATCAGACTTCGCATTTCGAGTTATACAGCACCACAGGCGATACAGACGGTTCGGAACGGACTTTCAGATTTTGCGGTAGCATCTACACCGGCAGAGGTGAAAAAGCCTTTAAAGGCAATTCCGCTTCTTTCATTTAAAGAAATTCTGGTTGCGAATGCGGCGTACAAAGATATGTTTAAAGAACCGGTAAGTTTGAAAAAGCTGGTGGAGTATCCATTTATCTGCCTTGGGAAAAACACGTCAACTTATGATTTTTATACCAGATTTTTTCTGGAGCATGGAATTGCAATGACGGCAGATACCGAAGCAGCAACCATCGATCAGATTCTGCCGATGGTAAGACAGAATCTGGGAATCGGGTTTATTCCGGAACCGCTTGCACAGGAAGTGATCGAGCAGGGCATTGTCATTCAGGTTCCACTATTGGAAGAACCACCGGTAAGAGAAATCTGTTTTGTGGAAGATAAGAGCAGCCCTCACAGCATGGCGGCAAACGTATTGAAAGAGATGCTGTTTCAGGCTGGAGAGAAAGAGTAAACTTTATAAGAAAGAATTATTTTGACCGGAACCAGGTGATCATCAGATCAACCATCCGGTCATAACTTTTTATCCCGTCACTTTGACCATTTGCTTTCAGATAGTGGTCATTGATCTGACCAGATACTTCGGCGACCTTGCTGTCATATCGCTTCCAGAAGCTGCTGTTAGCCGAAAGATCTGCCTTTACATTGTCAGAAAGCCTGTTGTAGATTTCCACAAAGGTGTCGTAGTCGGCTTCGTAAAGTTCATTGGTTGCGTAGATCCAGCCAAGAAGATAGCCGCTGTAGTTGAAGGCGGTATCGTCGGCATTTACACAGGCGAGAAAACCGATAAAATTTGCTTCTTCCTCCTGCATAAATCCACGCAGATGCGAAAGCTCGTGACAGATGGTAAATGGAAGATTGTAGGAAACCATTGCGGAGTTATAGTTTGCCTCAATGGTAAATGGTGAATAGATCCCGGAAAGATTCTGTACCGAGAGAAAAGCCGGAAATAAAAGACCTTTTGGCTGTGGATAGTATCCGGAAAGTTCAGGGTAGGTAGCACCGAGGGAGAACATAGCAGCCCGTGCACGATCCTGCAGGTCCTTACCCATATCAGCAAGACCGTCAGAATCCCGGCCTAAAGAGTCAGAAAGTGTATTTAACTGATCAGTCAGTTCGTTGCATAAAGAGGTCAGTTCAGCCTGAGTATACTGACCGGATTCCAGGTGATATTTTTCTGCAAATGAAGTATGTCCGTAGTTGATTCCGCAGAAAAAAGTATAAATGGTAAACAGACATCCGCAGAGAAGCAGGAGTGAGGAACCGTAGCCGAGCCAGGCAGGGTTCTTTTTTTGGGCATACATTTTGTAAATGGAGCTGATCAGCATTCGGATCAAGGAAAGAAACAGAAGAATGACAAAAATATACAATCCAATTTCAGAAACAGAAAATTGGAAGATTCCAAAAAAGCGTCCGATGGACGAAACGAAAAGCGGGTAAATGGTGGAAGAATACCAGTCCGCAAATGCAGAGCTTTTGTGGCTGGTGAAAAGAGCAAGGAAACTTATGGCAAATAAAAGAATTGAAAGAATAAGTTTATGTAAAGTAGGGCGTTTCATAATAAATCCTTTCCGGTAATTAAGAATAAAAAGTATGATGTACCAGAGAGACATTCGTGCAAGGACGTAAAAGGTTTGAGTTCATTTGATGATGAATGGCCGTGACTAACGTTCTGTGCAGGTAGATATCCGGGCACACGGTACTGCATTTACAAATAAAATATGGGACGGAGGATAACCTTCGTCCCAGAATAATATTCTGTAAAAATCAAAGTGCGGCAATCGGGCATGCCCGATTGCGCTCACTTTATGAGGGGGGAGATAGTTGTTTCCCAACTATCCATCTATTACTATACGATGAAAATGTGTCAAAAGTGTTAAGAAATTATAAAATCTGATTAAAAATATAAAAATGATAGGTTTATAGAATATTAAAAAAATCCACAACGCAAGAACCTCTCCATAATGGAGAGGTTCTTGGTGTTTTTATTGTTATCTAAAAGGAATGAGAGTAAAGTGCAGCAATCAGAATTCTGACTGCTTCTACTTTATGAGGGGGGAGATAGTTACTTTATCAACTATCTGATTATTAGTATACAGATAATTTGTGACAGAAATATGTTCAAACTCTAAAAAAAATCAAAAAAATATGAAGAAGAAATAAACAAAACAGGAAAAAATAAAAAAGGTGGGTAGTTAAATTAATTGTCATTAGCGTCAGGTAGGTGTCTGCTGGTGTGGTGGAAGGTGAAGTAGAAAACAATTCCTTTGGTGATAGAGGTAATTGTAAGTGCCCACCATACACCATTCAGACCGAGGCTGGTTTGAGTGAGGATCATGGCAAGTGGGATTCTGGCACTGGTGAGGACAATGCTGATGATACTGCAAAGCTTTGTCATACCAAGACCGGAAAGTGCGCCGATGGTCATAAGCTCAATGGTCATAAAGGTTTCGCTGAATCCGATGATGATCAGATAGTTGATCGCAATCGCCAGAACATCTTTTTCGTGGAAGAAAAGGGAAGCAATCGGTCCTGGCAGGAATACGAAAGCACCGGTTACAATGAGTCCCCAGACAGCGAGGATTTTAAATGAAATATTATATCCTTTCCGAATACGGTCTGGTTTCTTTGCACCGTAGTTCTGACCAACGAAAGCATTTAACGCAGCAGCAAAGCCGTCAGCAGTGTTCCATGAAACAGATTCAATCTGTCCGCCGACTCGCTGTGTGGCAATGGCACCTGCCCCGAATGCAGAAACCATTCGTGTGAGAATCATGGAAATCATGCAGTAAATACTGCTCTGTACTGCTGTCGGAAATCCAATTTTAAAAATACTGATGTAGTATTTTGCAGGGAAACGCGACAGTACATGCATATTTTGCAGAATATTTGGTTCCAGATCAGAGTGCATAATCCGAATCAGCATGACGATCAGAACCAGTATCTGCGAGGTCACGGTAGCAACTGCAGCGCCAACAACCTCAAGCCTTGGAAATGGTCCAAATCCGAGGATCAGAATCGGATCCAGGATCATATTACCAACCAGTCCAAGAAGATTTGCCATAAGCGGTGTCTTGGAATCTCCCTGCGCAGTAGAAAGTCCGGTCAGAGTCAGATTTAAAAATGAAAACAGAATCAGTCCGCAGGTGATCAGTGTATATAATTTCGCAGCGGTATAAGTTTCTGCATCTCCGAGGTTAAAAAAGCCGAGCAGCGGATGAATAAACACGATACATACTGCAGCAAATAAAATTCCCAGTAAAAATGTAAGTCGCAGAGCGGAAGCGGCATATCCCCTTGCCTGTTCATAGTCTCCGCGTCCGCAGGCCTGTGCGACATTGACCTGTCCGCCCATTCGCGGAAGTGCTACGAGCCCTTGTGAGAGCCAGACGTACATTCCCCCAACGCCCACCCCGGCAACGGCTTTGGAACCCAGCATGCCTATCCATGCCATGTCCGTAATATTGTAGGCTGTCCCCAGCAGCGAGGAAGCCATGATCGGAAGTGCCAGCTCTGCCAGCGTCTTTAGAATCGGCCCGGAAGTCAGGTCGATTGTTTTTGTTTTACTCATTTTCTCAAATCCTTACCTGTAAAAATAATAAAATTCACCAGTGCTGCAAATATGTCAGCATGGCGTACTATGATAAGGATAACTTATGAGGAGGGGAAAGTCAATCTGGAGAATTCGCGAAATAAACACATTCTTTTATGAAAGCAGAGGAAAGGACTTTCGTAATTGGTATTGCCATCACGCTAGCGTGATAGCGTATCCTCAGAATTACGGAGAAAGGTAAAGAATGTGGTGAGAAAAGTAGAAGAAGTCAGCAGGCTGTCTGGAATCAGTAAGCGGACATTACAGTACTATGATGATGAAGGTATATTGCCGGCAAAACGGTCAAAAGAGAATTATCGCTTGTATGATGAAGTAGCAATGGAGAAGTTGTGGGAAATTTTATGGTATAAAGAGATGGGGTTTCAATTGTCGGAAATTAAGGAAATACTGGTAATGCCGAAAAAAGAACGAGAAGAGTACTTTGAGCAGAAAGTGAAAAGTATCGGGGAAAAGATTCAGGATTTGGAAGAGCAGAGAAAATTTGTACGACATATTGAAAAATATGGAAATGTTCCGGAACCAAATAACAGAGAAGGTGAAATATATAGTTACAAGGAACAAATTAAATACATAATAAAAGAGAGAGAAAAATAAAAGAATTAAATGAAATATGTGATCAGGTTAGATGATAAATAAAAAAACAGAATGAAGAAATAAATGGGATCTGGTGTAAGGTGAACTCAGAATCCCATTTATTTTAATTTTTTAGAATACAAGTAATAAATGGATATATAAGTGTTGGATAATACTTAAAATTGATAACGTAAAAAGTTTGGTAAAGCAACTATTTGAAGGGAAAGAAAAATGGAAGAAAAAGATATTGTGTTTAGTGCATATAGCAGAAAACTTTTGAGAGAGTTGAAAAATACACGATTATTATTAGAGAAAGGTGATATTAAGGGGGCAAAAAAATTACTGGAAGAAATAATTGATGAAACATATGCAGATATAGAGATAGAATGAAAATTAGATTTGCAAAACATTACAAGGCATTACAAAGCATATATTATTTGAATTGAACCGCAGAAAAATAAATGTTATACTTTGCTTAAGTGAAGCATAGAGAAGCATAAAGCGAGAAAGATAGGAGGAGAAAGGCGACAAGAGTTGTCAGAGGAGAGGAATGGAAAAAAAGTTTGGGAAATTGGTTTCGAATGTTGGGAAAAATGCAAAAGACATTTTAGAAAAATCAAAAAATAAGGCGGTTCAAATAGCTGATCAAAACGATGATGGAAAATTTGATTTAGAAGATGTTACAGCAATGGCTAATTCAGTTGGTAATATTGTGAAAAAAGGTGCACGGACATTAAAAGAAACAGCAGATGAAAAGGCACGGCAAATGGAACGAAAGACATTGTTACCAATTGTTTTAGAAGATTTGAATGATTATCAGATGCCGAAGCTGATAAGGATAACAGAGAGGGATAAAAAATATTCAGAGAGTGAAGTATGTAAAGGTTCTATAGGATTCTGGTCGGATTTTAAAGAGATGCGATTGATGAATATTTTTCGGGATTCTGTGAATGTATATGGAATATCATTTTATCCAAATTATGATAGTGAATTTTATTATGTTAATCCTGTCGATAGTGACAACTATATTGTACTTGATGAATATTTTGATTATTTGAAGCAGGTACGTGTTGGTGAATTACAGAAAATCGCACAGGATCTTGGAGCAAAGCATTTCAGAGTTACTTATAAAGAAGAGAAAACAGCATTTTCAGAAAGAAGAACGAATAAAAAAGTAGGAATAAAATCCGTTGGAGATGTTAGTGCAGAACAAAAAAGCGAAGAAAACAAATATTCAAAAATTGAAATAGCGGCTGAAATGGAATGCTCAGGGCATGCTCCTGTAAAACCGACGGTCAAGTATATGAAATATGATCCGAATGTACAAAAACTTATTGAAATGCGTATGGATGAGCAAGGGCCATTGAGACGTCAGACATTAACTATAAAACTCAGTAATTCTTCTGGGTTAAAGGAAAGCGAGGCTGTGAAAATAGATGCTATATTAAAAGGACTGAAGTGTACTGGAAATTCGATAGTCGTAAACGAAGTGAGAAATGAATCGAGAAGATACTTGGAATATGAGATTGATTTCTAAAAAAGGTAATAACTAAAGAAAAGAAGGAATAGAAATTAAGCATGAAACAAGTAGTGATGTTGAAATAATTAAAGAAAAATTAGAAAATATTGCAGAACTTAATACGGGAAGTTATTTGTGTACAGATGTAATAACACAGGCTGATTCAAAAAAATATAAAGACTGGAAAATTCCATTTACTGAGAAGAGTTTTATTGTGCAGTATGATGGAACTGTAAAAGCTGGAATTAAAGATCTTACCAAGACACAAGTATCTCAGAAAGGAGAAACAATTATTGTTCGGCTACCAGAAGTGGAAATTACTGGGATTGAAATTGATAATGATTCCTTTGAAAAATTAGATGAATCGAATAATATTTTTAATCCAATTACGGTAGAAGATTTGAATAAAGCTCAAAAGAATTTAAAGGAAGAAATGTATCAACGTGCTTTAGAAAAAGGTATTTTAGATATGGCTAAAAGTAATGCTGAAGAGGTGCTTAAAGGAATGTTGTCGGGAGCTAATGGTGATTATGATATAAAATTTGAGTGGCAATAAAAAAGAAACGAGTAGCCCCGCTGAACAATAATTTGTTGTACGGTAGTCAACTTCGTTTTCCAGAGTTATTCTAATAAAGTATTTTGAAAAAATTAATATACAGAATAATAATGTATTTGATAAGGTAGACTTAAAAAGGAGATTGTTGGAAAAAGTAATTATAAGAGATAAGATGATGTTGGTGTGACAACATTTTTAATCAAAATTAAATACTATTTTTACACGGCATCTGGCATAAAAGCCAGGTGTCTTTTTAATTCGCGAAAAAAACATGCCCTTTCAAGGAAAGATGGAAAAGATAACCAGAATTCCAAAATAAAAGTCTTTGACTGCACGCTGCGTGCAGCTATAGGCTAGAAAGAGAAGGAAAAATTGTATGACACTGCGGGAAATATGCGAAACATTGGGGGTATCTAGGAGGGCTCTACAAGGATATGAAAAAGCAGGACTGGTGGCTTCTACAGGTCGAAATAAGTATGGGCATTTGCTTTATGATGAAAAAGCCAGGGAAAGAATTGCAGAAATAAAGTTCTATCAGCAATTAGGATTTTCAATTAAAGAAATTAGTGACATTATTGATGCATCAAATGTTGTAGTAAAAAATGCTCTTGAACGGCAGGTACAGAAATTAGTAGAAGAAAAAAACCAGATAGATTATTTGATTGAACGGGCAAATCAAATAATTACCAAACTGGAAAAAGAAAACCATAATTAAGGAGAATTGAAGCATATGAAAAACAAAAAGAAAACGACAATCATCATTGTAGCAACAGGAATTATATTAGTAATAACAGGATTTATAGTATATTATACATGTTATCACAGATGGGATGACGCCACATGCACGAAACCAAAAACTTGCAGTATATGTGGGAAAACGGAAGGTGAAGCATTAGGTCATCAGTGGATGGATGCAACTTGCACGGAACCGCAAATTTGTTCCGTATGTAAAGAAACAAAAGGAAAAGCGTTAGGTCACAAGGCTGATACATGGTCTACAATAAAAGAAGCAACCTGTACCGAAGCGGGAGAAAAAGAAGCAACTTGCAAAAGATGTGGGAAAAGTCTGGTAGAAGAGATTCCTATGATGGAACATACACCTGGAGAATGGAAGATAATAAAAGACTATAAAATTAATCGTGATGGGACAGTCACTCCGGGGACACAGGCAATACAATGTACAGTATGTAATAAGGAACTGGAAACAAAAGAGTATACGATTGAATTAACGAATAGCCAGAAAAATGCGATTATCCGGGCATATGAAGAAGAAAATTCCTGGCATGTATCAAGAGACTATCTGATTAATGATATTTTGGTTGGATTCGATTACTTCAACGTAGAAGATGCTACATTTGCGGTAGATCATATGGATGTCAATTTTGATGAACAGGCGGTAGCATATGTGAGAAGTAACTCGTCTGGACAGTCCAGAGGCGAAGTGACAGAAATGATGCGCTATTATGGATACACAGAGGAACAAATCAATAATGCTTTTGAAAAGGCAGGATTTTAAGAAAGTTCAACTCGAATATCGAGTTAAAATGCGTTATTATTAAAATTAAATGATGTAAGTGGCAAAAGTTATTTTAACACTTACATCATTTAAGTGTGATTATACGCTGACAGAGAAAGAATTATGCCGGATGTTCATGCCGGGAAGCAGGGCATGGGGATTCGCATCGCCAGACAGTGATTATGATGTGAGGTTTCTATATGTGAGAACAAGAGAAGATTACTTACAGCTGGATCCTTTGCGGGATGTCATTGAACAGCCGATCAATGATTTACTGGATATTAACGGCTGGGATTTACAGAAAGCATTACGGCTGATGTATAAATCCAATCCGACATTATTTGAGTGGCTGAAATCGCCAATTATTTATATAGAAACAGAATTTGCAGATGAAATGAGAAGAGTGATGAGTGATTATTTTTCTGTGAAACACAGTCTGTATCATTATATCAGTATGGCAGAAGGAAACTACAAAAAATATTTGAGAACGGAAATGGTGAAAGCAAAAAAATATTTTTATGTATTACGTCCGTTACTGGCAGGTCAGTGGATTCTGGAGAAAGAGTCTCCACCGCCGATGCTATTTTCAGAACTGGTGGAGGCGGAACTTCCGGATGAAGTAAGAACAGAAGTGGAAGATCTTTTGAAAATAAAAATACATGAACCGGAGATAAAGAAGATTCCGAGGGTAAACAGGTTGAATGAATATCTGGAGAGTGAAATAGCAGGATTGAGAGAGAAAGCGGGAAAATTAGGGGAAGAAAAAAGGTGAGTTGGGAGAAATTGAATGAGATATTTTTGAAGGAAGTTTAATCAGACATACATCCCTTCGCCTTTGCATAGATTGTAAAAAAAACAAACTATGCAGGGGTTTTTATGAAAGATTATATTGAGGAGAGAGCGGTTGAGATTGCTTATTATATTATTGAAAATAAGGCGACGGTGAGGCAGACGGCGGTGGCGTTTGGGGTAAGTAAGAGTACGATACATAAAGATGTAACAGAACGTCTTCTCCAGATCAACCCATCTCTTGCAGGTGAGGCGCGAAAGGTTCTGGATCTGAACAAATCGGAACGGCACATCCGGGGCGGACTTGCTACCAGAGAAAAGTACCTGCATCAGCACGCATAAAAAATCCTTTTCTTTGCAAAAAGATGGTGTATTACATTTTTACAGTATATAATAGAGAAAACGGGGATATACAAAAGAGAAGGGACAGGAAAAGAGAAGAATGGGGAAAACGAAACAAAAACAGGATCGAAGTCATTATCTGTTTTCCAATCGGGAACTGGCAAATCTGATCGGACCTTTGGTAATCGAGCAGTTATTGGCAGTTTTTGTTGGGATGGCAGATTCTATTATGGTTGCAAATGTTGGAGAAGCAGCTGTGTCGGGCGTGTCGCTGGTTGACAATATTATGATTCTGATCATCAATATTTTTGCAGCACTGGCGACTGGTGGAGCAGTTGTTGCCGGACAGTATATTGGCAGGAAAGATGAAAAATCAGCATGTAAAGCGGCTACACAGCTGGTATGGTTTGTGAGTCTTAGTGCGGTTGCGATCATGATATTGGTTTACTTCGGAAAAGATATAATTCTGAATCAGGTATTTGGTCACATTACAGCGGAAGTAAAAGGACATGCAGATATTTATCTGCTAATTGTAACAGCTTCGATTCCATTTATCGCGTTATATAATGGTGGGGCAGCAATTTTCCGTGCGATGGGGAATTCGCAGGTATCCATGCGGGTATCGCTTTTGATGAATGCAATCAATGTAACCGGAAATGCAATTCTTGTGTTCGGATTACGGATCGGAACGGCGGGTGTTGCAATACCGACACTGATTTCCAGAATGGTTGCCGCGATAGTGATAACAGTGTTGCTCTGCAATCAGACACGTATCTTGCATATTGAGCGGACACGGAAAATCCGGTTTGATGGAAGAATGATACGGAAAATACTTGCAATTGGGGTTCCCAATGGTCTGGAAAACAGTATGTTTCAGCTGGGCAAAATTTTAGTGCTGAGTCTGGTTTCAACCTTCGGTACTTATGCAATTGCGGCAAATGCAGTTTCCAATGCGATTGCGCTGTTCCAGATTCTTCCTGGAATGGCGATCTCGCTGGCAATTACGACAGTTATTTCCCAGTGCGTCGGCGCAAATGACTATGAACAGGTACATTACTATCTGAAAAAACTGCTTGCGATCATTTATGTGGCAATGGTGGGAACGGTAGCACTTATTTTCCTTGCACTTCCATTGATTTTGAAAGCATACAATTTGTCAGATCAGACAGCTGCGGCAGCAACAAATATTATTCATTTCCATGGAATCAGTGCAATGATTATCTGGCCACTTTCATTTGCTCTTCCAGCAGCGTATCGTGCGGCAGGAGATGCAAAAGCCTGTATGTATACATCGATTGTGTCGATGTGGATTTTCCGGATCGGATTCAGTTATCTGGTAGGAAAATATATGGGACTGGGAGTATTTGGCGTGTGGGTTGCAATGGTGATCGACTGGGTAGTACGTGCAATCTGTTTTATTATCCGGTACTTTAATGGAAAGTGGAAACATGGGGCAATTGTATAAATACAGAAGAAAGTTGTCATTTGTAAGATGGTTAGAAAGATGATGCCTGAATATGAGTTTTAATTGCGAACCAGAGTTCAAACTTTGGTTCGGGCGATAGAAAATGCTTGTAAAACATCCAGAGCTCTACTATAATAAAATATAAAAGCAATAAATAGAAAAAGCGGTCTGAAAGGATCGTATTTTACAGGAGGAAAACCTTGAAGAACGAATTAGTGATTGTACTTGACTTTGGTGGACAGTATAACCAGCTTGTCGCAAGACGTGTCAGGGAATGTAATGTATATTGCGAAATTTATTCTTATAAGATTGATATCGAAAAGATTAAAGCAATGAACCCGAAGGGAATTATCCTGACAGGAGGACCGAATAGCTGTTACGAACCGGATTCACCGACTTATTCTGAAGAACTCTTTAAGCTTGGCATTCCGGTACTTGGTCTTTGTTATGGTGCACAGCTTATGTCTCACGTACTTGGCGGAAAAGTTGAAAAAGCTGACGTCAGAGAATATGGTAAGACAGAAGTCATCATCGACAAGAAAGATTCCAAAGTATTTGAAAATGTATCTGCAACAACAACCTGCTGGATGAGCCATTTTGATTATATTTCGCAGGTGGCACCGGGATTTGAGATTACTGCACACACAGCAGACTGTCCGGTAGCAGCAGCAGAAAATGCAGCAGAAAAGCTTTATGCAATCCAGTTCCATCCTGAAGTGCTTCATACACCGGAAGGAACCAAGATGATCAACAACTTTGTAAAGAATGTCTGTGGATGTGTCGGCGAATGGAAGATGGATGCATTTGTTGAAAATACCATCCAGGAAATCCGTGAAAAAGTTGGGGACGGAAGAGTACTTCTTGCGCTTTCAGGCGGAGTTGATTCCTCTGTGGCAGCAGGACTGCTTTCCAGAGCAATCGGCAAACAGCTTACCTGCGTATTTGTAGATCACGGTCTTCTTCGTAAGAATGAAGGCGATGAAGTTGAGGCAGTATTTGGACCGAATGGTCAGTTTGACCTGAACTTTATCCGTGTCAATGCACAGGAAAGATACTACAACAAGCTTGCCGGAGTTACAGAACCGGAAGCAAAGCGTAAAATTATCGGAGAAGAATTTATCCGTATTTTTGAAGAAGAAGCAAAGAAGATCGGTGCAGTAGAATTCCTTGCACAGGGAACGATTTATCCGGATGTTGTAGAAAGCGGACTTGGCGGAGAATCAGCAGTGATCAAGTCTCATCACAACGTAGGAGGACTTCCGGAGTATGTTGATTTCAAAGAAATCATTGAACCACTTCGTGATCTCTTCAAAGATGAAGTCCGCAAGGCAGGTCTTGAACTTGGACTTCCGGAGAAGCTTGTATTCCGTCAGCCATTCCCGGGACCGGGACTTGGAATCCGTATCATCGGAGAAGTAACGGCTGAAAAAGTACGGATCGTACAGGATGCAGATGCAATTTACAGAGAAGAGATTGCAAACGCGGGACTTGACCGCAGCATCGGACAATATTTTGCAGCCCTGACCAACATGAGAAGCGTTGGTGTTATGGGTGACGAGAGAACTTACGATTATGCAGTTGCACTTCGTGCAGTGAATACGGTAGATTTTATGACTGCTGAGGCAGCGAAGATTCCGTATGAAGTACTTGATAAAGTAATGAGCAGAATTATCAATGAAGTTCGAGGGGTTAACAGAGTATTCTATGATCTGACGAGTAAACCGCCGGGAACGATTGAGTTTGAATAAATCGAGTTGCTTAAAAAAGCCAGTGTTTATGCGGGTTTCAGCGATTTCGATTAGTCTTTTGATAACAAATTGATAACAGTCATAGCAAGTGCCATTATTCTTGTTATCCAGTGGTTTATGGGTAACGGAACAATTAACAGGTGGCTTGCAGACTAAAGTTCGGAGCTTGGCTCTGAACAAATTCCATATTATAAACTAAGCCCTTAGCTGTGGTTAATAACCATAGTTAAGGGCTTTTTTGTCGTTGCCAAAGCATCTGTAGGGAGCTGCCAGTGGCAGGTCCTGTAGGTGCTTATTTATCTTTCAAGTGGTCTTTGAATGCTTCCACGAGAGCGTCACTTAATTCCTGTGATGGAACTTTTGCCCAACGCTGTGTGGTGTCGAACTCTGGATAATGGTAACGCCAGTTATCGTATTCTTCTCTGTTGATTTCTTCGGAAGATAGCTTGTCTGCCTGTTCTTTCCAAGCATACAGCATTTTGAGGAGTTCATATGCTTCTCTGCCTTTGTCCTTGTTGACCTTTAAGCATACCTCTCCGTCTGCTTCACTGACAGTAAGACCGTAAATATCTTCAAGGGTAAACAGAGTGTGCATAAGACCGATATAGCTGTCTATGTCAGGAACATCAAGAGCCTGTGGAGAAACATCAAGCACCTGTGCCAATGCATTTGTAAGGTCTGCTTTCGGTTTGCGTGTACCAGTTTCGTACTGTGCCAAACGCACATCAGCACTCTTTTCTGGAAAACCGATTGCTGTACCGAGATACTTTTGTGTCATACCACGCATTAGTCTGAAAAAATGTATTCTTTCGCTGATAGCCATAATGATACGCTCCTTTTATATTTAGTGAAATAAGTATAGCAGAAATGTTTAGTGGAAGTCAAGAAAAACCGAAACAAAAATGTTTAATATTTTCTTTGCAACCACTTGACAATAGCAAATATGTTTAGTAAAATAAATTACGAATTAAACAAATATGCTTAATGCGACAACTGAATGACCGTCCGAAAAGCCAAACCGCCAAGACCTCGTCGGAGCAAGTTCCGTATCGTTCGCTTGTGTGCAAGCACAAAAGCTCATTCGCTGCACTGCTCCTCCTCTTCCCCAAAAGTCTCCGACTTTTCGGGAACCCCTATACGAGCGAGCGCCTGATGTACTGCGGTGCATTGGGACAGCACAGCGCCTGCCGACAAGCAGGAGTGCCTGTTGGAACTTTAACACGGAGAAAGCGGCAAGCAAAAAATTATTTTAAGAAAGGAAGAAAAAGGATATGGAAAACAGATTTATCCGAGCCGAAGATGTGGCTCAGGAACTAAACGTATCAAAACCTTATGCATATAAACTCATCAGACAATTAAATGAGGAATTGAAAGCAAAGGGCTTTATTACGATTGCAGGGCGTGTAAATCGCCAGTATTTTTACGAAAGGCTCTACGGAGCAGGAAAGGGGGAAATGTAAATGCCGGTATTTAAGAATGAAGATAACGGTACTTGGTATGTGATGGCAAGGTATGTGAACTGGAAAGGGGAACGCAAGCAGAAATGCAAGCGTGGCTTTGCTACCAAACGAGAAGCACAGGAATGGGAAAGAATGTTCAAATTGCAGACTTCTTCAGACCTTGATATGAGTTTTGAAGCCTTTACGGAGCTTTATATCAATGATGTGAAGAACCGTTTGAAGGAAAACACGTGGCTTACCAAAGAGCATATCATACGCACAAAGATACTTCCGTATTTCGGGAAACTGAAAATCAGCGAGATTTCCACAAAGGAGATTATTACTTGGCAGAATGAAATGCTTGCCTATCGTGATGAGAAGAAAAAGCCTTATTCACAGACGTATCTGAAAACGCTGCACAATCAGTTGTCCGCCATTTTCAATCACGCTGTCCGCTACTATGAACTGCGTTCCAATCCTGCGGCAAAGGTGGGAAATATGGGACGTGAGGAACACAAGGAAATGCTGTTCTGGACAAAGGAAGAATACAAGAAATTCTCTTTTGAGATGATGGACAAGCCTGTTTCCTTTTATGCGTTTGAAATGCTTTACTGGTGCGGTATCCGAGAGGGCGAGCTGTTAGCTTTGACTCCGGCAGATTTCAACTTTGATAAGGAAACAGTCACAATCAATAAATCCTATCAGCGTTTGAAAGGGCAGGATGTGATTACTTCTCCGAAAACGAAAAAGAGCAACCGCACGATTAAAATGCCGAAGTTTCTGTGTGAGGAAATGAAAGAATATCTCGGTATGCTTTACGGATTGAAGAAGAAAGACCGTATCTTTACGGTGACGAAAAGCTATCTTCATCACGAGATGGACAGAGGGGCAAAGGCGGCAGGCGTGAAGCGTATCCGCATTCACGATCTCCGTCACAGCCACATTTCACTCTTGATTGATATGGGCTTTTCTGCGGTGGCGATTGCTGACCGAGTTGGTCACGAAAGTATTGATATTACTTATCAGTACGCACACCTCTTTCCGTCAAAGCAGATTGAGATGGCAGAAAAATTAGATGATTTAGGGAAAGGAGATTTTGAAAATGTCAGCTAAGAACAGAGATAACAAAAATCGTTGGAGGAATATCACAGTAGGGTTTCGAGTATCGCCCGAAGAAAACGAACTCATTAACAGAGCTGTAGCTCTATCAGGATTGCCAAAACAGGAGTATTGTTACCGCCGTTGCTTAAATCAGGATGTGGTGGTACAGGGCAATCCGAGAGTGTATAAGGCGTTGAAAACGGAATTTGCCACAGTCCTTGCGGAACTGAAAAGGATTGAAGCAGGAAAAGGTGTGGATGATGAACTGCTGAGTGTAATAGAACTGATTTCCATTATTCTCGGCGGTTTGAAAGGAGAGGATGCGAATGGAGAATAAAAAAGAAATGACTATTCCAAATGTATCTGCGGCAACAGATGCGGAACAGTCACTTTCCAAATGTACTGACAATAGTATAGTCAATCAGGATACGGATTTCAAGGGGTACGAGCAATCTTTTGAAGAAATGCAAAGGGAAATACTCAGACAGTTAGACCCTTCCTATCTGAAAACAGTATCAATGACAACGCTGTATGATACGGTGTTTGAGGTTCAGACACCACTTATCGACGGTCTGCTCCAAAGGGGAACTTACCTTTTCGTAGGTTCCCCGAAAGTGGGAAAGAGCTTTATGATGGCACAGCTTGCCTATCATATCAGCACAGGCACACCGCTTTGGGAGTATAAGGTGCGTAAGGCAACGGTGCTTTATTTTGCCCTTGAAGATGATTACCCACGTTTGCAGAAGCGATTGTTTCAGATGTTCGGTGCAAAGGAGACAGGCAATCTGTATTTCGCAACGGAATGTAAAACGGTCAATGGCGGACTGGAAGAACAGATAAGAGGGTTTATGAGGGAACACCCAGACACAGGCTTGATTATCATAGACACCTTAAAGCGTGTGCGTGAAGCAGGCGGAGCAGATTACAGCTACGCAAGTGATTATGATGTTGTGGCAAGGCTGAAAGCGTTGGCAGACAGTTACAAGGTTTCAATGCTTATTGTTCATCATACACGCAAACAAAAATCGGAAGATATATTCGATATGATTTCAGGCACGAATGGTCTGATGGGTGCGGCAGACGGTGCATTTGTTCTCAGTAAGGACAAGCGTACTTCCAACAATGCCACACTTGATGTTGCTGGCAGAGACCAGCAGGATATGAAAATCCATCTTGTAAGGGACAGCGAGCGATTGGTGTGGAACTTTGCAAAATCGGAAACGGAGATGTGGAAAGAACCGCCCGAACCTCTGCTTGAGAAGATAGCGGATACGCTCTTTTCGGAAAGTGACAGATGGGAAGGAACTGCTTCGGAACTTTGCGAAAGGCTTGCGGTGGATATAAAGCCGAATGTACTTTCTTTAAGGCTCAGTATCAACGCAAGCAGGCTGTTTCGTGATTACGGTATCCGTTATCAGAACAGCCGCACACACGACGGAAGAAAGGTTTCACTTTGGAAAGAAACCGAGCAGACGGCGTGACAAACGGTGTCAAAGGTGTCAATGTTTTTGAGAGCAGCACGCTGTGAAAAACATTGTCACCATCGTCACACTTTGACACCGGATAAAGTTTAGGGGAGTGTGCAGAGAGTGCCTTTTCAAAGGCGGCTCTTTGGTCTCGCCTGCTGGCTCGGTCGGTTCGCAGGCGTGTGTGCCACCGGCACACGCTCACCCCTCGGAGAGCCTTCGGAGAACGCAAAACCTGTTTACAGGTCGCATTTTTGATGGGTGTACCCGTCAAAAGTGCTTTTGCGTTACTTTTGACAAAAGTAACAAAACCTGAGAATGTTGAAATTTACAGATGGGAGATGAAAAAATGCAGAGAACGATAAGTGCAATGGTCGGTAAAGGCTCGGTCAATCACAATAGCCGAAAGTTCCGAGCAGAAAATGTAGACGGAACTCGTACTCATCTCAATATCGACTACTGCAATGAAAATATAAAGACAGTTTATCACGAATTGTTTGATGAAGCATTGGAAAGATACAATGCCAAGCAGATAAGGTCAGACCGAAAGATAAAAGATTATTATGAAAAAATCCGAAGTTCCAAGCAGGAAAAACCGTTCCACGAAATCATTTTACAGGTGGGCGGTAAGGGAAATATGAACGCCGATACGGAAAACGGAGAACTGGCAAAGCAGATTTTAGATGAATACTATCAGGGTTTTCAGGAGCGAAATCCACAGCTTCGGGTGTTCTCGGCTCATCTGCATATGGATGAAGCTACACCACATCTGCACATAGATTTTGTACCTTTTACCACAGGCAGCAAGCGTGGACTTGATACAAGAGTGTCACTAAAGCAGGCTCTTGCAACGCAAGGTTTTAAGGGCGGCAGTCGTGGCGATACGGAGTGGTCGCAATGGATACAGTCCGAAAAAGAACAGCTTGCGGCGGTGATGGAACGTTATGGGATTGAGTGGGAACATTTAGGCACACACGAAAAACATCTTTCTGTTTTGGATTATAAAAAGCAGGAAAGAGAAAAAGAAGTGGCGGCATTAGGTGCGAAAATCGAGCAGAAACAGATTGAATTTGATGTGTTGTCGGAACGAGTATTGAACTATGATAAGGCAAAAGACGAGCTGTCAAATCTTGAAATAGAGCTTGATACTGCACCGAAATATCAGTTGCCAGAACCAGAGAAATTTATGACTGCAAAGGCATATAAAACCAAAATGGCAGAGCCGGTTGTAAGGAAATTGAAGCAACTTGTCAAAACGGTGCTTGCCCGCTGCTTTGAGGGGTGGGACAACTATCATAGGCTGAATACAGCGAATGCACAGTTATACCGCACCAATCAGCGTTTGGAGAAAGTCAATGAAAGATTGACCGAAGAAAACAAAATCCTAAAAGCAGAAAATAAAGATTACAGCCTGCTCCGTAAGGTTTTTGGTCGCAAACAGATAGATGATTTGTTGGAGCAGGCAAGAACAGTTAAAGGTCGCAAGCGTGATAATACACGATCACGATAGACAAAAATCACAGGAGGAAAAGGAAAATGACAAAGACAATTTTTGAAGAAATGGGCGGAACTTATAGACAGGTGGGTGATTATTTATTGCCGAACATCACAGTACCAGCCGAAGAAGAAATAGAGCCGATTGGTTTATGGGGGAAACGACATGCAAGGCATTTAAAGGAACACTATAAAGTGTTATATATGAACCTGCTGACAAGCGGAAAGCTGCATAGTTATCTTGCAGAAGTCGATAAGCAAGCAGAGGATATGTTTCTTCGACTGGTAAAGGAATATGCCGACAGACAAGATGTGACGGAACAATTAAAGAAAGATAATCCCTACGAATGGATTGGAAGAATGAATAATATTCAGGCTTGTGTGAGGGAAGTTGTAGGAACGGAGTTGATTTACACATAAGCGTTTTACGGTATGGTGCTCCTGCGTTTGCTGGAGTGCTGTGGTTGTGGTTGTAAAGAGGTTGTGAAAGATTGAATTTCGTAATGGTTGGATGTATAATTAGGAAGTGAAAATTTTAATTTGCACTTCCATAAGGTGAAATGTATTGACACAAAAAATACAGTATGATAGTATTGCCATTAGAAGAAAGAAAGGCACATTTTGTGTAAGGTGAGGAAATGATTAATAGATAATTTGATTTAAGTAAGACACATATAGTTATTGAGCCTGTAGAGAATAGGTTTGTTTTGTGTACGCTTAAGTTGGATTATCGCAAGAGGCATTTCCTTTGTTTTCCTTTTGGAAAAGAAATAAGGGGCTATTTAGCGAGTCTATTTTTGCGTATGCAAAAAAGACTCGTTTTTGTGTGTTCAAAATAATAATTGGCTCAGACTTCGAAAAGGAGAAACTTTAATGTTGCAGATAAAAAAATTAAATTTAACACATAAAAAAGACCTGAGAATAATTCTTAATGATTTCAACCTTGTGCTAAATGATGGAGATAAGGCAGTTATTATTGGAGAAGAGGGAAATGGGAAATCGACATTAATGAAGTGGATATACAATCCGTCGCTTGTAGAAAACTATATAGAAGCAGATGGGGAAAGGATAATGGGACACGAACGTCTTGGTTATCTTCCGCAGGAGATGCTCGATGAAGATAAGGAAAAAACAATATACGAATATTTTTCTGAAGAGGAAATATTCTGGGAGAAAACGCCTAAAGAATTGTCTGTTATTGCGGGAAAATTTGGAATGAAAAATGATTTTTTCTACAGTAACCAGACAATGGGTAGTCTTTCAGGAGGCGAAAAAGTCAAGACACAACTTATGAGGCTTTTCATTCGCGATGTTTCTGTGCTGTTGTTGGACGAACCTTCCAATGACATCGACATTGCGACGCTTACATTACTGGAAAAAATCATAAATGACTGGAAGCACATTGTGCTTTTTATTTCACACGATGAAACGCTGATAGAGCGTACTGCCAACATGGTGATACATATCGAGCAGATTATACGAAAAACAAAGGCGAGATATACCGTGGCAAAGCTTCCCTATAGACGCTATGTGGAAGAACGGCTTCATAAATTTGAAATCCAAAAACAGCGGGCACTGAGTGACCGTAGGGAGAAAAAGATTCGCGATGAAAAATATCAAAGAGTTATGCAGAGTGTACAAGGTGCATTAAGAAGTTGTACCAGACAAGCACCGTCTGTTGCCAAAAACTTAAAGGACAAAATGCATACGGTTAAGGCAATGGAACGAAGATTTGAAAAAGAAGATGAAAATATGACTCAGATGCCGGAACAGGAAGAAGCAATCTTTGTCAAATTAGGGGATGAAAACTCACACATTCCCGCAGGAAAAACGGTCATAGAATATGAACTTTCAAAGCTTGTGACTCCGGATGGCAAAAGAATTTTAGCAGAAGGAATTCATTTAAAAATAAAAGGTTCAGAAAAAATCTGTATGATAGGAGCCAACGGGGCAGGAAAAACGACTCTTCTAAAAAAGATAGCGGAAGAACTCCTAAATCGGAATGACATTAAAGCAGAATATATGCCTCAAACTTATGAAGACCTGCTGGATTTGGATGTTACACCGGTTGATTACCTTGATAAAACAGGAGATAAAGAAGAGCGTACAAGAATTAGAACATACCTTGGTTCACTTAAATACACACCAGATGAAATGGAGCATCCGATTCGGGAGTTATCAGGCGGACAAAAGGCGAAAGTGCTTCTCTTGAGGATGAGCTTAAGTGGTGCAAATGTTCTTATTCTGGATGAACCGACAAGAAATTTTTCACCATTGTCCGGTCCGGTAATAAGAAAAATGCTCCGAGAATTTCCGGGGGCTGTCATTAGCATTTCTCACGATAGAAAGTATATTGAAGAGGTGTGCGATAAAATATATCAGCTAAATCCTAATGGATTACAGCTAATTGGTGATTGATAACAAAAAGGATGAAAGACTGACAAATTTCAGGCTTTTAGTGAGTTGGAAAGCATACAAAGATTTGAATTTGGAGGATAGATTATGGTACGTACAGAAGATGCATGTGAAATTATAAAATATGCTTTGCAAAACGAAATTAAAGTATATTTAGATGGCGGATGGGGTGTTGATGCACTTCTTAAAAGAGAATCAAGAATACACAATGATATTGATTTGTTTGTTGAACTGAAACATTATCATGATTATATTTATGTGATTAAGCAGCATGGATTTGAGGAAGTAAATACTGATTATACAACGGATGGTCATACTGTCTGGAAAGATGATAAACAAAGAATCATTGATTTACATTGTTTTGAATTTACAGATGACGGAATTGTTTATGAGGGAGATATATTTCCATCAAAAACTTTTTCCGGTATTGGAAAAGTTGGAGATATAACTGTTTCTTGTATTGAACCATTGAGTCAGGTAATGCTTCATTTGGGATATGAACACGATAAAAATGATGTGCATGATGTGATGCTGTTGTGTGAAACATTTCAAATAGCAATACCAGATGAATATAAGGAAAAGTAAAATTTCAGTTTTGTGTTGAATCTCTAAGCAAAATAGCTTATAATTTGACATGCTACATATAGTTATTATCCACAGTTATCGAGTAGGTGTTATCAATGCCGATAACAAAATGATAACATTAGCTCGTATAGGCAGGATAATATGGATATATCAAATAATCAAAAGAACGAGAAACATTACAGAGAATAATTCCTAAACAAAAAGCGTTAGTCTTTGTAGAATTTGAATAGTTGACGCTGGGCTACAAAGCCCGTAACCACGGGGCTTTGCGGCTTTGGGTGTTTGAAATTGCATTATCATTGCATTTTTATATTTCTTTGTGATACATTGCAGTATGCTGATTACTGGTATAATTAGCAATACTTTGAGAAGCTGACTGGTAGCTGAGAACCCCGGTCAGCTTCTTTGCAATCTCAATATTGGTGTTTGGATACAGATGACCATAAGTTCCTAGTGTCGTCTGTATTTTTTCATGTCCAAGACGCTCTTTAATCAGCAGTGGATTTTCGCCCATGCTGATAAGCAGGGAAGCATGCGAATGTCTCAGGGCATGAATTTTGATTCTGTGGACACCAGCTAAATTTGCCAATTTCTCTAATGCTCTTGGAAGCGTTGTTTTGCTGGTGGGTGTACTGTTATAACTCAGTACGAATCCACAATTTGGTAAAACCTTTGCCTGGACCGCCTTCCATTCTTGTAATTCCTTGATGGTATCAGCATCAATATAAATGGTACGGTTGCTTGCCTGCGTCTTAGGTTCAACGAATTTGTAGTCATTCATTGTTTTATAGTACAGTGTTTTACTAATAATCAGCATACCTGTTTCAAAATCAATATCATCCCACTGTAAGGCGGCAGCCTCTCCAATACGCATTCCAGTCATAAATAAAAGCCAGAACGAGATGAAGAGATAGTGCTCGTAGTAGTCACCTTTGTACAGCAGGGATATTACCTTCTGAAACTCCTCCAAAGTCCAGAAGTCAATCTTTACTTTTTTAGATTTGATATTGCCGATCATGCGGGCAGGATTCTTCTTTGCAAGTCCGAGGATAATCGCCCGGTCAAAAGCTAAACATAACATTCCCTGAACAATGCGTACATAGTTTGGACTGAATTGTTTTGCCAACTTGAGCTGCCAGGTCTGTACATTTATCGCTTCTATTTCGGACACTTTCTTCTTGTAGAAATAGGCAAAGTGTTTTTGAATGGTCGAGTAACGATTCTTGTAGGTACTTTCTTTCACCTGAGTTTTGTACCACGGAAGATAGATTTCTTCAATAAACTTTTTGAAGGTAATGTCTTCCTTCTTATCAGCTAATTCTTCCGTTGATGCAAGAATCAATTTGGAATACTCGGCACGGGCTTCTTTTTTTGTTGAGAATCCGCTGCGGTATTTTTGAATCTGTTTTCCGGTTACAGGATGATATCCGAGGTTGGCTCGAAAATAATAAGTGCCGTTTTCTGCTTTTTTAATTGGATCTTTTGCCATGATTTCACTCCTTACTAAAATGCAAAAAGCACGATCATTCTTGCTTATCGGGCAAAGTAATCCCTAATAATTCTTCAACGGCTTCTTTTGGAACCCTGTCTAATTTTCTGGATTGATAATAGGTATGCCCCTTTTCTACCATAAGTTCCTTTGCTTTTTTGATAATATCAGCAGCAAAGGAAGGACCGTAGCCTAATTCAATCAAATCCCTTTTTGTTACAGTTATCATGAATCTCCTTTCCACAGACAGGGAATCAACTTGATACCTGTCTATTATTATATCAAATTTTGAGTAAAAGTTCTCTAATAAAAGCGCTATAAGCTAAAATCCCAAAAGTCTATGTTATTCTTTCAGAAGCCAGTTCCTATGCCCGTTCCGGCCACGTAAAACGGTGTTACTTTGTAACTATTAAGCTGCAGGCGTGCGAAGATGCAAACTATCTGCAGTCACCTATATCAATCTCCCGAAAGATTTCTTTTGTTTTCAAGGTACGGCGAATGGATATATTACCCATTCAATTAAGGAATAGGGGGCTTTTCTTTAAGATTGAAAAATTTTAAGAAAAAATGATAAAAATAAAAGCTGCCTTGATTTGGCAGCCACGGAAATCTATTTGCGTTTTAGAGCCAGACGATTCAGCATGGAAATGAGCGCAAGCATATCCTCGTCATCGAGTTGTTTCATCAGATCAGTTGCTTTGTCAATCAGAGGAAGATTGTGCAGCTCTGAATCGAAGAACTGTTGAGGAGTGACTTCCAGATAGTCACAGATATCCAGAAAGCTCTGCATGGTAGGCAGAGAACGTCCGGAAGTGAGGGACTGGATGTAGCTTTTATTTTTGCCAAGATCCAGACTCATCTGATATTCAGATACATTTTTCTTTAAACGCAGTTCGCTGATGCGTTCTCCAATAAAGTTTTTATCCATACATTTACACCTCTCTTCCACATTTTAAACTATTTACTTACAGCAAATTACGGAATAAAATAGAGATATATTTGAAATATAGTGATTATTCCGTAATATAACCGTAATTTACTAAAATGATACAAAAAAAGAAATTATGGATGATAGAAAATGGATTTTGGGGTATGATGATAGCAAAGGAAGTGGATGTCTGTGCGGATTATAGGAAATGAGCAGGAAATTGAATGGGCGAAGGAAGCACTGCGGAATCAATGTAACGATTGTCCCTACTTGGACTGCTGTAATGAAAAGGCGAAAGAGGAGTCAAAGCAGTGTGGAACGGTTCGGTTTGGCTGCCAGGAGTATCTGAAAGAGAAGATTGAATTCGTAGTAGAAAAATAGATGTAGTATTTTGAACAAATATAAACACCATATATAGTATAAGCCTGAATTGACACGAGGAATATCTTGTGCTAGTATACTGATATAGTTTATTTTATGCACACCCTTTTTGGGGAGTTTCGGGATTCATAAGAATCTCCAAACTTACAGGAAACAGCAGGAGCTGATTCCTGGCATAAGTTGTTTATGTTTGTAGTGAGTGTCACGGTATGCCTTTTTTGGCTGCGTGGCACTTTTGTTTTTTCAGGAAGAAACCAGACTTTTAAGAATGAACAGAGAAAAGACTCTCTTTTCATTCTTTTTTTGTGCTTACATTTAGGTTTCGGCATAGTTGCATGCCACAACCAGCTTCGGCTGTTGATGGATAAATATTATTTTAAGAAAGGTGGAATAAGAACATGAATGAAGCAAGAGTGTATGCAGATGGATTTGAGAGATCCTTTGCAGAAGTAAAAGATCTGCTGGAGTTTCTGGCAGAGAGAGGAAGAAATGCCAAATGGATCAGAAAGCCAACGAATACGTTACGGCTGGCACCACTGGAAAAGGAGGCTCAAAATCTGGATGCGGCAGATGCATCCATGGAAGAAATTTTGGAGGATACAGAGAAGAATACGCAGCTTGTACTGAAAATGAGAGGAGAATCCTATCCGGTACGTGACTGTGCCATCCGCACCATTTTAAGCCGCGCAGGTGTCAATGGAGACGGGCTTCGCAAGCTGGATAAGGCAACATATGCGAAGGTAGTCAATTACTGCCTGCGGGTTGCAAAAGGGGATGCCCTGATTAAGATTGCGGACGGAAAGGTTTCCGCAGTACATGGCGGGGATAAACATGATTATTGCATCCTTGATATGAAAGCCATGTTTGAGACAACCTGCGAATATCTGAATCTGAATTTCAAAGGCAGTGTTTACATGGAGGGCTCTGGTATCTATGACCATTCCATTGTATCTGCCATGTGGAAGCTCGGAGGAAGTCAGGAACTTCTGGATACTTACCGAAAAGCACTGGATGCACACGGAATGGATGAGAAGATCCTGTCACCGGCACTTCGTTTTACCACATCTGACGTGGCAGCGAGCGGTGCAAATCTGTATCCGATGCTTTTGACAGACGGACCAAACGGCGTTATCAGTCTGGGAAGTCCAATCAAGCTGGCTCACGATAAAGGGGCAACGATTCTGGACTTCCGGAAAAATCTGGAGCAGGTATGCGCCCGCTATGTGGATGCGATGAAGAATCTTACTCAGCTTATGGACATTGAGATCCGTAATCCGGTGAACTGCCTGAAGCTGCTGATGAAGGAACTTGGCATTAAACAGAAGATCCGGAATGAGGTGGTGGAGCTATTTGTATCCCAGAACGGGGAAGGTGCCTGTACGGCACATGATCTTTATTATGCCATGAATGAAGCCTCCTTTTTTGCAGCCTGTGAAGGAATGTCCGGACAGGGCATCCTGAAGCTGGAGGAGGATATTACGAAGGCGCTTATAAAAGACTGGAAAAAATATGACGTTTATGGAGCAGTCAAATGTTAGGAGGAATTGGAATGAATAACAAAGCAGAGTATACACCGGAAAAGGTTGTGGATATCAGTAACCTGTCAAGAGAAGACTGGTTGGAATACCGCAAAAAAGGAATCGGCGGCAGTGATGTAGCGGCAATCATGGGGATCTCTCCATTTGCCACTATCCGGGATCTGTTTTACAACAAAACAGGTGTGCAGCCGGTCATTCAGGAGGAAGAGGAAAGCAACTGGGTTGCCAAGGAAGTCGGACACCGGCTGGAAGATCTGGTGGCAGAAATCTTTTCCAAAAAGACCGGACTGGAAGTATTTCCGGTACGTGTCATGTTCCGGCATCCATTATATCCGTTCATGCTTGCAGATGTGGATTTTTTTGTTCGTATGCCGGATGGGACATTTGCGATTCTGGAATGTAAAACCTGCAATTATAATGCGAAAGATAAGTGGGCTGATGAGGGTATTCCAGCTCATTATGTGCTGCAGGTAAGGCATTATCTGTCTGTGATGAATATGCAGAAAGCCTTTATCGCATGCCTGTATGGAAATAACGAGAATGAGTTTGTGTATCGTACCATTGAGCGTGATCTGATTGAGGAAGAAGACATCATTGATCAGGAAACGTATTTCTGGCAGGAACATGTATTGAAAAATGTAGTACCGCCGCATAACGGGAATTCCGATCTGGTTCTGGCAAATATCCGTAATTATGGTGGTTTTGCAGACAAATCTATTCCGGAAATTGTGCTTTCCGGTCTGGAATCAAAAAATCTTGAGAAGTATCTTACCCTTTCGGAGGAAAAGTCACAGTTGGAAAAACGGAAAAAGGAAATCGAAGCAGAACAGCGGGCAATCAGTGTTCCTTTTGTGGAACAGCTGGGGCAGGGCTGCAAGGCAGTGCTGGAGGACGGTACGAACCGTTACCGTATTACCTATAATCCGACCAGACGTACTTCGGTTGGGAAAGACCAGATGGAGAAGCTGAAAAACCAGCATCCGGATATCTATGAGGAATATACAAAAACAACGGAGAGCCGTACTTTCCGAATTAAGAAGGAGGCGGCGTAATGAGAAAACCAAATGAACGGATGCGGATAAAAAGCTGGAGGGATATAAACAATGAGGTGCAGATTTAAACATAAGATTTTCCAGAATGAGGAGAATGGGTATACGATTGCCATATTCACCACACAGGATACGTCTGTCCCCCTGTCAGCCAGAGACAAATATCTGGCATCCCGGAATATCATCGGCTTCTCAGCGATTGGATTCGGTCTTCCGCTTACAGACGAGATTGAGCTTGAGATGGAAGGCAGATGGGAGAGCGGAGAGCATGGAACTCAGTATCAGGTGGAAAATTTCATGGAGGTTGTACCACGGACAAAGGAGGGTATCTTAGGATACCTTTCTTCCGGTGCAATCAAAGGTATCGGTCCCAAGATGGCAGATACTATTTTCCGGAAGTTTGGGCTTCAGACACTGGAAATCATGGAAAACAACCCGCAGGAACTCTTGAAGATCCGTGGAATTTCCGAGAAGAAGCTGGCTGCTATTGTGGAGTCCTATGGAAAAAACCAGGTGTTCCGGGAACTGATGACGTTTCTGGCGCCTTTTAAGGTAACACCCAAAAAAGTGAATATGATTCTGAAGAAATTCGGAAATGAATCGGTGGATATTATCCGGCACCGCCCTTACATGCTGAGTGCAGTCAAAGGCTTCGGGTTTCTGACTGTGGATGCGATCGGAAGACAGTGCTGCTGTGCACTCAATGATCCCATGCGGATATCCGGGTGCATCGGACATATCATGAATCAGGCAATGAAAGAAGGACATCTGTTTAAGCAGCGTCAGGAGGTTATCAGGGAAGCACTGGAAATGCTGAACCGGGATCTGCAGGTCATGGCAGTATCGGAGCAGGATGTCAGTCAGGTGCTTTACCGGCTGGTGCTGCAAAAAAGCATTGTTGTGGAGGAAGAACGGATCTATTCTATCCGGCAGTATGAAGAAGAAACACAGACCGCTTCCATGATAGCCAGACGGCTTTTGGAGAAGCCGGTTTTGCTGTCCATTGAACCGGAGCTGGAAAAGGCACAGAAGACACTGGGGATCACGCTGTCAGAAACACAGAAACAGGCAGTGCGGATGGTGTTTGCACATCCCATCAGTATTATTACCGGAGGTCCCGGAACCGGAAAGACAACGGTTCTCAAGGTGATTCTCTATATCCATCAGGCGTTATGCAGGTCAGAGGTACAGCTTATGGCTCCGACCGGACGTGCGGCAAGACGTATGGTGGAGAGTACCGGCTGTGAAAATGCATCCACGATGCATCTGGCCCTGGGGCTTTTGGGAGATGATACGGATTTTGAACCGGATTTTGAGTACCTGTCTGCCGGATTTCTAAATGTAGATGAGGTGTCCATGGTGGACATGCATCTTGCCTATGAATTTTTCCGGCGGGTTAGCAGACATGCCAGAGTCCTTTTAGTCGGGGATAAGAACCAGCTTCCATCCGTAGGAGCCGGGGATGTGTTCCGGCAACTGATTGCCTGCGGGCTGATTCCGGTCACGGTACTGGATCTGGTTTACCGGCAGGGCGCTTTGAGCAGCATACCTTATAATGCAAAACTGATGCAGGAGAATAAGACTAATCTGAGCTTTGGGGAGGATTTTCAGTTCATTGCCTGTAAAGGAGCAGATGAAGCGGCAGAGATTGTCCGGAGGATTTATCTGGACGAGATTGCAAAAAACGGCATGGATCAGGTACAGATCCTGACTCCGTATCGGAAACGCAGTGCTGCCGGAGTGGATGAATTGAACAAATCTCTGGAGGATTTTGTAAATCCGCCAATCGCAGGGAAGAAGGAACTGCATATCGGCAGTCAGGTGTTCCGGGTTGGCGATAAGATTTTACAGAATAAAAATACCGAGATGGCGAGTAACGGCGATCTGGGCAGGATACTGGACTGTATCACGGATGAGGATGGAAATGCCAGGGCAGTGATCGGATTCCCGGATGGGCGGCAGGTGCAATATGAAGCTGACCAGATGGAAATGATCGAACATGCTAACGCAACAACCATCCATAAGGCACAGGGTTCCGAATGTCCGGTTGTCATCATCCCTTGGGTAAAAGCCTTTTATATGATGCTGAAGCGCAATATTCTCTATACCGGAGTGACCAGAGCGAAAAGAAAGGTTTATCTGGTAGGGGAATGGGCTGCAGTCTGTCAGGCAATCCATACGGATGACAGCGGGACAAGGAACACCATTCTGAGTGAGCGGATCGTACAGTATTACGATCAGTATCAGAGTGAACAGAAACCGGAAATGGAGCAGTTAAAACTTGTTGTTTAAAAATATTTTTCAATTTTTGAAATAAGCGGACTATTACTCTTATATAGGGGAACGTCTGCTTTTCTAAATGAAAGGAGCAGAGAATGAAAGAATTATTGTATAAGAAATCAGAGGCAGTTGCCGCTTTGAACCGTGTGGATGGCTTCCATCCGATGGAACTGGCAAGAAAGATTGGAGAAGAAGGGCAGGAGGAGCAGCTTTATCTGGATGTGAAATACCGGAAGCTATGGTTTCGTCTGGTCAATCCGGCAGGAAAGATCATCAGCCGGATTATCACTTTCACAGAGAACATGGCAGTTGTGGAAGCACGTATCTATCTGGATAAATGTGATCAGGAAGACAATTATGTAGCCAATTCCTTTTCGCAGAAATTCCGGAGCGATGACCCGAAGTTTGGAGACAAATTTCTGGAAATGGCAGAAACAGCAGCCGTAGGAAGGGCATTATCGGATGCCGGATATGGTGTGCAGTTTGCGGATGTGGGAGAGGAAAATGATCCTGCACAGGTAGATGCCGGAATTCCATATCAGAATCCACAGATGCCGGATTCAGGTGCCATGGAAAATGCAGCCATGCCGGATTCGGGTGTCATGCCAAATGCCCCTATGCCAACTTATGGAGAGATGCCAGGTCAGCCGGAATATGCAGGCCAGCAGATGATGAATCAGTTCTATCAGCAGGCACAGGCGGCGGGAAGCACCATTTACCATGGCAGTGGACAAATGCCTGGCTACGGTTCCGCTCCGGCTGCCTCTACGCCGCCAAAGACCGGACAGATGCTGCAGGGAGCATTACAGAATCTGGATACGTCCCTTCCGGTAGAAGAACTGATGAAACACATGAACTATGAAATGGCAGTCGGGACTGTGATTCCGGGAAAGGGAAAATACGGCGGAAAGACCATGGGACAGGTGGCAGTTGAAAGCCCGTCAACGATCCAGTGGTTTGCCGAGCAATATTCCGGACCGAACAATCTGGTTCCGGCGGCAGCAAAGGTAATTTTACAAAAAGCAATGCCGATGGCTGGTTAAGGAAGAACCCCGCAGAGAGCTTTTTTCTGCGGGGGAAAGGAGGAAGAGACCGGGATGTATTATGATATGTCTGGGTTTGATTATGGAATACTGGATGTGGTGCAGGTGCTGCATCTCAGAAAGCGGCGGGGAAACTATTATGACTGCCCGTTTTGTGGAGAGACGCATGGAAAACTGAATATCAATGTGGAAAAGAATGTATTCCGGTGCAACCGCTGTGATGCGTCCGGGGGGATGCTGAAGCTTTATGCGGATTTGCACAATGTTACACTCTCCGAAGCAAATCAGCAGATCCGGGAAGCATTAGGAAAAGGAGAATACCGGACGGATTATATCAAAGCAACGCCGGTACAGGAAGAAAAGGCAACGGCAGAGCTTGCACCCATAGAGGAAATCCACCGGACGTATCAGAGAATGCTGTCCATGCTCACGCTTAACAGGAAGCATCAGGAGGATCTGCAAAGACGAGGATTAAAACCGGAACAGATCGAAGCACAGCGTTACCGGAGTGTCCCGCTGTTTGGAATGAAGAAGCTGGTCAAAAGGCTGGCAGAAGAAGGATATATGGTGAAAGGCGTGCCGGGATTCTACCGGGATACAGACGGAAACTGGACGATTAACTTCAAAGCAGAAAACTCAGGAATCCTGATTCCCATAGTTTCTTTGGACGGGTTCATCCAGGGTTTTCAGATCCGGGTAGATCATGTGACTGACACGAAAAAATATATCTGGCTGTCCAGTGTCAATTATGACCAGGGAGTTTCCTCCGGAAGTCCGGTACATGTGATCGGTGATCTTGCCGCAGAACGTGTCTATCTGACCGAAGGAGCCTTAAAAGGGACCATAGCCCATTATCTGTCCGGCGCTACCTTTGTGTGCGTTGCCGGAGTGAACCAGTACCGGAATCTGAAACCGGTGCTGGAGCGGATGAAAGGATATGGGATGAAACAGCTTTTGGAGGCGTATGACATGGATAAGAAGATGAAAGTAGCCTGCAATAAGCATGACAGTAAGTGTGCGGTCTGTTTTGAGCGTTCCCCTGTTATCTGCCAGCATAAGGCGGAGAAACGGAGGATTATCCAGAACGGCTGCAATAAGGTCTATGAAATCTGCCGGGAGCTTTCCCTGCCGATGAACCGGATGGTCTGGGATATGGACGAGAACGGGGAGTGGAACGGGAAACTCAAGGGGATTGATGACTATTTAGCTGCCATCAAACAGAAGGAAGGAGCCGGAGCACAGACTTCGGCTCTTCAGAAAGGAGAACAATCATGAGGAAAAAAGGAAATACGGTGCTTGCAGGACTCATTATCTGTCTGCTGCTTGTTTTTCTCGCAGCGGCAGGAAAACTCTTTGGTGCTTATCTGAAGTATCAGAAAGGGGACGTAAGTTACGAGAAACTGCAGGAATATGTTCAGGAACCAGAGGAAGAAGAATCACCGGAGTCTGAGAAAGAAAAGGAGGAACCTAAGAATAGGTATCTAGAAATTGATTTTGCAGGTTTAAAAGCGGTTAATCCGGATGTCATAGCGTGGATTCAGATTCCGGCACTGGATATTAGTTATCCGGTGGTACAGGGGAAAGATAATGCATATTATCTTCATCACCTTTTTTCGGGAGAATCCAATATCAACGGGAGCATCTTTGTGGACTGCCATAATCAGCCGGACTTTACGGATCAGAATACGATCGTGTACGGGCATAATATGAAAAACGGGAGCATGTTCGGAACTCTGGATAAGTACCAAGACCAAACGTTATTTGAACAGCATCCGGAGTTTTATATTTACCTGCCGGGAAAGATTCTCAAGTATCGTATCTTTTCCTGCTATGCGGGAAGAACCGGAAGTGAGGGATATAGGTATCATTTCCCGGAAGCGGAAGATTTTCAGATATTTCTGGATACGGTGTCTTCTTATGGGGATTATGATACCGGCACCGAGCTGTCGGCAACGGATCGGATAGTTACGCTGTCTACCTGTGTCAATTCCAGACGGAATTATCGCTATCTGGTACATGGAAAATTAAGCAGTGAGATCATCACTGAGGAATAAAAGAATCATGCTGGTGTGAGAAGAAATTTCTTATACCAGCTTTTATTATGGGAGAAAATGTAATGGGAACAGCATTGGTTATGGAACACGCAAACGCACTGGCGCAGATGATAGTCAGTGAAAAGGACAAGTTATTCGATGAAAGAGTAGAGGCGCTTGTAAAACTCTATGGAAGGGCGGAATTTTATCTGAAGCAGGGATTTCTGGAGAGCATCGTCTGCGAGTTCCACCGAAAGAAAGTGGAAATGATTATGCAGGCGAAAACGAAAGGAGAGATTACGGAAATACTGAAATTATCAAAACCGCATTTTGATGGGAACAAGTTTGTCTATACCTCTCCGTATGCTGTGGAAGAGGAAGAGCTGCTCCTTTGGTCTCTGACATCACTGCAAGGTCCACTCCGGGATGAAGGGTATCAAAGATAGCGGGAATTATTTGAGAAGTGCCTGCCGGAATTGGTGGAAAAGCTTTCAGCATAGGACAATGACAGAACAAAAGAAAAAAGATACTAAGCATTTTTGAGAATGGTTGGTATCTTTTTTTCTTAGACAAACTGTTATTTGTTACTTAGGAACCGACCGTTAATATCCCCAAGTCATTAATTTCCACGTTCCGCCTTCGCTACGCGCCAACCACCATGACCATGTGTATTCTTCATTAGCGTTCCACGCTCCACCTCCATTTTTAGGTGACCTGAAACTACTATCAAACGAAATACATTGTGTGAAACTCTCTTTATTGTCATTTGCTTCCTCCAATTCATTCATCCAGGCAATATTATCCTCATTATTGCACGCATCATCAGATGTATAAGATAGGCTGTGCAATTCACACCCCTCAAAAGAACTAAATTGTTTCTTTATAACATCAATAGCTTCATCCATGTCATCTTTTGTGTATATAGATGATGTCCCATAATCAATAACTAAATTTTTTGTATTTCCTTTTCCACAACCAGCTAAAGATATAACAAATAAAAGACAAAGAACCATTGCTATCAATCTTTTCATAATCACTACCTCTTCAAATTCATATTTTTTTGCTCTGTCATTCATCCTGAACAACTGGAACTGTTAGTCGTTATCTTTCGTTCTGCGTTCCATTACAAACTGCTCTAAATTTATTCTGTGATTATACTTTATGGATGCATCCTTATCCTTAGAGAGTATAATATCATTCATATCAATTCCATTTAATGCAGCAATCGCAATAGTGTAGTGTACCACATCGGCTAATTCGTTACCTAATTGGGTTTGTAAATCCTCTTGACCAACAGATTTTCTACCTGCCTTTTTATTTAGTACTTCTGCCACTTCACCTATTTCTTCTACGAGTTTCATAAACAGGCTTTGGTCAATCCCACCATTTTTATAATGGTCGAATAAGTATTCTTGCAGTTCCTCTATTGTAATTTTCACAGTATCTTTTCCTCCGCAAATTCATATTTGATAATATGTTCATTATACTGTGTTTTACCAATGATATCAACGATATGGAAGTATACAGGAAGAAAAATTATGGAAATAGTTTTTAAAAAGTTGCACTTTAAGTATCTCCTACGTACAGAATAAGTATCAAGTACAAAGGAGTGAATGTAGCATGATAAAAAAATTAAGAGTAGCCGTGGATCACGGGAACCGGAACATGAAAACCTGTAATTTTGTATTTACCACTGGACTGACAGAACAGGACAAAAAGCCTGCCAGGGGAGAGAAGTATCTGAAATATCAGGGAAAGTATTATACCCTTAGTGAGAAGCGGATTCCGTACCAGAGAGACAAGACGCAGGACAGCAGGAACCGATTCTGGATTCTGACGTTATTTGCGATTGCAATGGAGCTGGAGCAGAAAGCGCAGATTCAGCCGGAGAATGTCATTCAGGTGGAACTTCCGATTGGGCTTCCACCGAAGCATTTTGCAGAGCTTTGTGAGAGATATGAACGCTATTTCAAATGGGACGGGAAGGTGCAGGAACTGTGCTTCAACGATAAAGTCTATCACCTCTGTATTCAGAATGTAATGGCGTTTCCGCAGGATTATGCAGCCATGATGACGAGAATGACGGAAATCCGTGAGATTCCGAAAGTCGTAGGGATTGATATTGGCGGATTTACTTCTGATTATCTTCTGATGAGAAGTGGCAGACCGGATATGGATTATTGTGATTCTCTGGAAAAAGGTGTGATTACCATGTATAACGATATCATTTCCAGTATTAACAGTGAATATGACATGCTTCTGGAGGAGGCAGATATCGACAGTATCATCAAGGGAAAAACGCAGTATTATGAGGAAGCTGTTGTACAGGCAGTAGAAACCATGGTTCAGAATTTTGTTACCGATCTTCTGAACAGCATCCGAGAGCGGGGCATTGATACAAAATCTACTTATACGGTGTTTATCGGCGGCGGAGCAGTGCTTCTGGAACGATTTCTGGAGCAGGCAGACCGGTTGGGAAAACATACCTTTATCCGGGATATGAAAGCAAATGCCGATGGATATGATCTTTTGTATCGCATGACACAGGCTGGAGTGTGATTTTATGGGAAAGAAAAATCCGTTTGTATTCACTATTGGTTTTGATAAGTCGGACCCAGATCATGTGTATGTGACAGAACTTCTGAATACGACAGAGAAAAAAGCAAAACTGATCGTTGCGGCAATTCTGGCATATACGGGAAGAACGGATGAGACAGGTAATGGCAGTATAAGCATGGAACCGGATATGCTCCGACCAATGATGCAGCAAATCATCCGGGAAGAAGTAAGAAAGGTATTGGAAGGGCAGGACGTTTCTAAGATAAATAGAGAAATGCCCACAGAAGTTGATTTGATGGAAGAAGAACCGCTGCGGATGGATCAGACTATGAGACAGAATGTAGTGGATGCTATCAGTGCATTTCGCAGGGCATAAAAAAGCAGGAGAGATACACATGCTTATGGCAGTGTACTCTCCTGTTCTTTGTATCAGAATGGGAATAGACAGAAAACTCACAGACTATTCGCAGATTACTCACAGATTGTCTTTGTATAATGTGTAGATGATGAAGGATACGGGAGAGCCTTAACTTAGGTTCTTGAATCCATCCAGAAGTCCACGCAGTGTAGAAAGGGCAAGCTGTTTCTGCTCCTCCGGGCAGGAATTTAGTTCTACCATGATTTGCTGCATGGTAGAATCCGGGTTCGTTTTCTGGTTAGAAAATATAGCATCTATGGAAATATGTAAGTAAGTTGCCAGGGCATAAAGTGTTTCCAACTGTGGATTGCCAATATAGTTTTCAATATCAGAGACAGTCCGTAAAGAAATCTTTGCCTGTTCCGCAAGGCTGTTTTGCGAAAGATTGCGGCGGAGACGTTCTTCCCTGACTGCATCTCCCAATAATTTTTTCACCATCTATATCACCTCACTTAATGCATATATTTTATCGTAGATTAACACTATACGAAATGCGTTAAAGTGCGTTATGATAAGCAGGATAACACATGCACAAATAGAGAAACATGGAAGTAAGTACGACAGATATGAATGGACAGCATAAGATAAAAGCCAAAGAGGAACTGAATCTGTTAAAAAAATCTTATCCATACAATGTGTCGGAGAGAAGTTAGAATATGCAGTATATGAGATACTATCATCGCATATCCTACATAATTACATAGAAAGAGAAGTATCGGCTGGACTACGAATAGAGTGGTCCAGCCTTTCTTTTTTTCGAAAAAATGAAGGCAGTGTCACGTTTTGTTGCCGCTCACCGCCATCCTCGGAATTTTTTGGAACGTGATAAAAAATTTCGGAGGATAAAACAAATGAACAAAAAAACATATACAGGATCAAAGATACAAAATCACTTTACAGCATATCTGATACAGTTTGTCCGTGGAAAACGACATGATTATCTGGAGAAGAAAATCCAGATGGCTGATGCAGAAGAACTGTTGGAGGATATTGGACAGATGGAGGCAAGAATTGTAATCGAAGAATTGCTGGAGAACCAAACGAGGGAGCAGCTTTTATTGCAGGAGGCACAGGGGAAATATCCAGAATGGAATAAGATGTCAGATGAAAGACTGATGAAAGCGCTTCATACGCTGCGGGATGAAGAACGGAAGCTGATTTACCAGCATGTGTTTGAAGAACGTACTTTTGAGGAAATGAGCAGGCTAAACGGGTTATCAGAGGAGCGATGCAAGGGTATTTATTATTATGCAATCCGGAAGATCCGCAAGGTGATGGGAGGAGAAAACTAATGAATTTTGAACGATTACTTTTACAGGCAAAAGAAGGAAATGCAGATGCGGTACTGGAGATTTTAGAGATATATAAGCCGCTTTTAATTAAGAATGCGATTGTGAATGGCAGATTTGATGAAGATCTGTATCAGGAACTGGTAAGTACATTGCTTCAGTGTATCCAGAGATTCCAAATATTGGAATAGAATGGATAAGCCCGGCGGGAAACTGCCGGGCGGATAATATATTGAAACCGTGAGAAAAGAAGGGTGATTCTTTAGTTGCCTGAACAACAAGGAGTCTGTACGTCCAGTCCATCCAGATAACCCTTTCCCCAATCACACATCGACTCCAAAACAGGAATAATACTTTCGCCAAAAGCAGTTAAGGAGTAAAGAGTTCTCGGTGGCTTTTCTGGAATGACCTCTCTGCGAAGCATCCCAGAGTTTTCCAGATCCCGAAGCTGCTGAGAAAGCATTTTCGGGGTTGCACTGGGAATCAGCCGCTGTAATTCCATATAATGCAGTGGGTGGTTAATGAGATGCCAGAGAATTAAAGGCTTGTATTTTCCGCCAATCAGGGAAAGCGTTGCTTCCACAGGGCAGTTAAAGGATGTGGTCTGTTTCATGATCATGTCTCCCTTCAGGTAGTATCATTTTGGAAAGTATCTTTCCGGAAAGTGCAGTCTTGCAGGACAATCCAATCGTGATACAATCAAATTGTTGATCGATATATCGTAATCATAAAAGAAAAAGGAAGGATTGACAACCATGGATTTTATTGAAATTGCAAAAAAGAGATATTCTGTCCGGAGCTATATGGAACAGAAAGTAGAACCAGAGAAATTAGAGAAAATTATTGAGGCGGCACATGTGGCACCAACAGCAGCAAATCAGCAGCCGGTTCATTTGCTTGTAGTGCAGAGTGAGGAAGGTCTTGCAAAAATCGGAGAAGGAGCGAATATTTACGGAGCACCATTGGCAATTATCGTTTGTGCCGATCATAACAGGGCATGGACAAGACCATTCGATAAAAAGCAGACAGGAGATATTGATGCTGCTATACTGACAGATCACATGATGCTTCAGGCAACAGAACTGGGATTAGGTAGTGTTTGGGTTTGCTATTTTAAACCGGATGTAATCAAAAAGAAATTTCATCTGCCGGAAAATTTGGAACCAATCAATATTTTGGTAATCGGATATTCGGATGAGACTGGAGCTGATCCGGAAAGACACGGCCAGAGTCGGATTTCAGTGGAAGAACTGGTTTCCATGGAAACATTGTAAAGATATATTTTATACATCACTCTCAGGGGAGTAACATCCTCTGGGAGTTTTTTGTCATATTTGTTGCACTTTTCGGCTCTGGTACGTACAGAAATAGAAAAGAAACATATCCCAAAATGTACACATTTTAGAAGTACGTTCCGGAAAGGGGGATTATATCTCAAAAAGGTTACACACACAGTTTTGAGATATGCCAACAAAAGTGTGGATATTTTGGGACAGGGAAAGGAGAAATGTGGATGCAGATATATGGATATCACCGCACCAGTACAAAGGAGCAGCATCTTGATCGTGGCATACAGGAAATTGAGCGGTACTGTAACGAGCATGAGATGGCACTTACGAATATTTTTACGGATCAGGAGACAGGGAAGAATTTTAATCGTCCGAGATATACCGTTTTAGTGGAGGATGTCCTGCGGCCGGGAGATATTTTGATTATCACAGAATTAGACAGGCTGGGAAGAAATAAGCGGGATACGATGCAACAGATTCAACGGTTAAAAGAAATGGGAGTGCGGCTCATGGTTTTGGAACTTCCGACTACGCTCATGGATTTATCTGTGATGGACAACGCTATGGCAAGGATGATGCTGGAAACAATCAATAACATGATGTTGGAACTTTATGCTTCTATGGCGCAGGCAGAGCTGGAGAAAAAGGAGAAGCGACAGCGGGAAGGGATAGAAGCGAAGAAATTGCGGGGCGAATGGGATGATTATGGAAGACCATGCGTGATGAAGCAGGAAACCTTTGACGAGAACTTCCAGAGCGTTATTTCCGGAAAAATGACACCGACACAGCTTCGGAAGAGTCTGGGAATGACACACTCTACCTTTTACCGGTATCGTAAAACTTTTTATGAAAAATATCCGGAACTTTCCAATACCTAGAATGAAAGCCATATTACTTATATAGAACAAAGAATTTCAGGAGGAAAGCAATATGAGTGAAAAAAGAATAGGTACTTTGATTTATGATCCGTCTATGGGAAGATATGATATCCGGTTTGGTATTGAATCCTATTATGGGGGACTGCATTGTGGAGAATGCTTTGATGTGGAGGTAAGGGATGTATGGATTCCGGTTCGGATTGAAATGGACGAGGACTGGTATCTTGTGGGACTTCCGAAGACACGCCTCGGCGGGCTGACTGTTCGGATGTAGAGGAGATAGATGATGGAAGCCAAAAAGAAATATGTAAAGCCCGCCTTCCGATTTGTGACAGATCTGAGGAGTATTCTGGAATGTCTGTATGAAGTATATGGAACGGATGGGGAGCTGCTGCTTAAAGGAGAAAAGCTGTCAGATACAGTAATCTGCCCGTTTATCCGCATGGTTCAAAAGAAATGCAGTGTGGTGGATGCGGAAATCCTGCATTTGATGCTCTGGAAGATATATATGGTAAGTGCGAGGAAAGAAGCATTTGTAGCGGATGCTAAGAAAGAGCTGCAGCCTTATTTGACCAAGAAAGATGAAAAACAGATTGACACCATATATGACACCACATATACTATAGATAGGAGGCATTAAAGATGTCGAAATGGGATAAACTATTGACAAGAATTTGCTCATTATCGAAAGACCTTCGTTTTGATGAATTAAGAAAAGTATTAGAAAGTTATGGATATGAGATAAATGCTCCGAGAAGTGGGAGCAGCCATTATACATTCCGTAAAGCGGGATGCCAGCCGATAACAATACCGAAACACGAACCAATCAAGAAAATTTATGTTGAAATGGTAAAGCAGATTGTAGAAAGTGAGGCGAAAAACGATGAAGACACTGAATGATTATTTGGCAATGTCCTATCGCATGGAAATTGTGGAAGATAAGGATGAAGGTGGATTTGTGGTTTCTTATCCGGAACTGCCGGGATGCATCACCTGTGGAGAGACGATAGAAAGGGCAGTTGAAAATGCAGCGGATGCAAAAAAAGCATGGTTAGAAGCTGCACTGGAAGAAGGGATTGAGATTCACGAACCGGGAAGCCTGGAAGAGTATTCGGGACAGTTTAAAATAAGGATGCCACGCAGCTTACACCGGGATCTGGCGGAACACTCAAAAAAAGAAGGCATCAGTATGAATCAATACTGTATATATCTTCTTTCAAAGAATGATGCGCTGTTAGTAAAATAAATATACAAGAATATAGATGAAAAGAGCCGTCCGGATGGGCGGCTCGAAGTCTTTTATAGATTAAAAATGATATTGTTCTAGCAGATAGATAGGAAGTGTTTGTACATTCCCAGCGGTTCCGCCTTTGGTATCACCTTTCAGATATAGTAGTTTATTGGCCTTCCCCTGTTCCAATGCCTTCAAGGCAGTAGATGCAGTTCCCTTACCGGCTTTAACTTCAATCAGATAGCGGATGTGAGTTTTCAATGTCTGAGCTACAAAATCAATTTCACCACCTTTATAAGTAGCAAAAGCCGGTGTCTCAAAGATAATTTCTTCCGGGAATTCCTGGCGTTTGGACAAGTTAATGTAAACATAGTTTTCGTTCAATGAGCCATCCATAGTTGATACAGTAGCACCAGTTCTGGAGAGATAATAATATGCAACTCCAAGATCCATGAAGAAGCAGCGGCTTCCCGGTTTGAAATTCAGGATGTCCAGTTCTGTGATTTTGCCACAGAAACCGATGATTCCAGAATGATAAAGCCAGTTGATAGCACGATAGCAGGTTGCTTTAGAAAGATTACTGGAGTAATTCTTTGTAACGAGCTTTTGCAGTTCTTCACTTATACTGTCCTCATCTAATCCTTTCTTTTCACGAAGCAGAATACGGCAGATGCTTAAAAAGATGTTGGTAAAAACACTAATATCTGTGATGTCATCAAAGTACCGCATAGATTCGTTTAAGAAAATGCGGATGATTCTAACAAGCTCTTTTTGAGCTGCTTCCACGTCTTTTGTGTTAAGGTATGTTTCCACAACCTTTGGATAGCCGCCAATCTGTCTATAGATGTCGTAAACATTCTTTAATTCGTCATATAGTTCCGGTACGGTGTCATCTGCATGATCCAGTGGAAGTGATAGATATTTCTGAAAAAGCTGGTCATCCAATGCTTCCAAAAACTCTTTAAAGGAAAGGGTATAAATACGGATACTGGTAATATCTCCACTGGAGAATTTGAATTCCGGTTCCAGTACACGTCCCAGATAACTTCCAGTTACAATGAAATGCGCTTGAAAATAGCGGGTAAATTCTCGGATACGGTTGAATATCTCTGAGGATTCCTGAATTTCATCAATAATGATGACTGTATCGTTGGTATCTTCAAAATCCGGATCGAAGAGTTTAAAAGCATCGTGAAGCGGCTGCTCCGGTCGTTTTGTACCGGGAGTCCAGTCTGTGGCTTTTTTGTAACATTCCATAAATTGTTTGCCGGACAAATCAAACAGGTTAATGTAGATCTTGTGCCTGAAGTTCTCATCCGCAAATTTATTGATAATATATGTTTTTCCGACCTGTCTGGCACCATTCACTTCCAAGGTGCTGTGGACGGTATCGTTTTTCCAATCCAGAAGCTGATCGTAAACTTTTCTTTTCAGATACATGGGAAATGCTCCTTTCTTTCAACTGTTCCTATTATATCAAAATATGAATGGATAATATAGAGGGTAATTTCTGATAAATGATGAATTGTCTAGTCTGAGCAGTTCTTCACGGGTATTCCGGTTTCTGTCATTACTTTTTCGTACTGAAGAAGCTGTTCCCAGGTCAGCCATTCCGGTTTCTGATCTGTGGGAAAACCATTCCATAATTCTTTCATACGGGCAATATGGTTTTGAACGCTATGATTGCATAGGATAGACGGACTGCGATTTCCGTAGCCCAGATAGTATTCACAGTCAGACTGTAATTTACTTAACATCCGGTACTCGAATTCATAGGAACTTCTTTGATACGGAGCCGGATGAAATGTGTACTCCTGCTGTATGGGATGGGAAGGTTCTCCATCAATATGGTTAAAAGATAAAGAATAAAGATTCGGTTCAGGCTCTTTGCCAAGGTCAATATCCTTCCACAACTTTCCGAATTGGTCCTTATATACCGGACAGGAAAAATCATCCATGCCAGTATACTCAAGCACTAATTTTGTTTTTGCATTTTCATTCATTCTATTAGACCATCCTTTCCTTTATTGCAGACATTGAGGTATATTATTGGGCGCTGTTTCTGCATTCCACTGCAGCTTCGCACGTACATCCATCAGGATGATTCCTAACTGGTTTTCTCCGCAGTTATTGACTTTGCCCCAGAAATAGTCACCCCAGTTGTTTCCTTCAATAAGTGTGGACTCTCCGGTTGCAAGAAGTTTATCCCGGAGTTCCGGGTTCTGCATGAATTTGCACATGCAGATTTCATACATGAGCCGGACTTTCACTTTTTCCCAGTCCGGGCGTAATGTAAGATCTCTGCCGAGTTTCTTTGCATCAGAAGGATTATGCATCCGAAAAATACAGAATTTGCGTTGCTCTCTCGCAGAGAGTGTTTTCTGCGCTTGAAAAGCAGCTTCATTATTTGCATAGGTTTGTCCCATGTAAGAGACCGGTGCCGGATAGAAATTGCTTAGAAAAGCATAATCTCCCCGAAATTCATTGATCTGTGTAGGTATGCGCTTGCTTGTATTTGTTTGATTCATTATAAATTCCTCCTTTGTAAAAGAGGTGCGGCCTTTCAGCCACACCTCAAAATAATTCTCATCTATTGCAGAGATGGTTATGCAATCATCTCCAAAAATTCAGCTTCTGTAAGAATTGGAATACCAAGGCTCTGGGCTTTTGCCAGTTTGCTGCCGGCTTTTTCCCCGCAGATCAGGTAATCGGTTTTCTTTGTTACAGAGCTGCCAGGTTTGGCACCAAGCTCCAGAATCTTATCGTTGATACCGTCTCTGGTAAAATGCTCCAGTTTCCCTGTTGCTACGATGGTACATCCTGTAAATTTGTTTTCTTTTGTCATAATGGTCTCTTCCTTTCTTTGTTCAAATGTGAATTCGTTCTGTAAGTTTTTCCATAAATCAAGATTTGCTTCATCTGCAAACCAGGAATGGATGTTGTGATTTAAGATTTCGCCAAAATCCTCTAACTGAGTGAAGTCGTAATCTCCGACAGCCGCCTGTTCAAATGCAGTTAAATTTCCGGAAAATACGGTGTCCAGAATCCGGCTTTTGGTTCTGCCGATCATAGGAATATCCATGGAAACCAGATAGCGGACAAAGCTGGTCCTCCGGCTGGCGTTGATGGATTCCCACAAGCGGTCGAAAGATTTCTCACCATATCCGTCCAGTGCCACAATATCTTCCCGGTGTTCCTCCAGATGATAGATGTCCTGAAAAGAGTGCAGATAGCCGAGATTCAGGAATTTTTCTAAAGTGGCTTCTGACAGTCCTTCGATGTTCATTGCCTTCTTGCTGGCAAAATGGACAAACCTTCTTGTGATCTGGCTGTCGCACTGCGGATTATCACAATGCAGAGTTTCTACGGTGCGACCGTCGCTGGTCTTACGGCTGTAGGTTCTGGTTTTGGAACCACAGCAAGGGCAGACCGGAGGCGTGATGTCGGTATACCTTCCACGATCCAGATTATCCTCTATATGTGGGATGATCATGTTTCGTTTGGAAACAAGAATCCGGCATCCGGGTACAAGCTCCAGATTTTTGATAAAGGTCAGATTATGAAGGGAAGCTCTGGAAACATCACAGCCGTCAATCTCCACGGTATCGAAGATGCCGACCGGAGCAATCTCTCCGAATCTGGTCGGTGTCCATTCAATTTCACGCAAGAAAGTTTCGTAGGTATCATCCTCAAACTTATAGGCGAGGCCGTCCTTATAGTGGTGTCCGGTTTTTCCGCAGCTTTTGGAGTAGCTGAGACTGTCAAAAATCATGACAATGCCATCGATAGGAAGATGTAAATTTGCTGCTGTGGATACCAATTCCTGAATGAATTTCTCCGCATATTCTTTTGAAAGTCCGGTTCCTGAAATTGAGAAAAACGGGCAGTAACCAAAGCCCAGGTGTGTTAAACCTTCTAATTTGCAGGCTCTGCTGTCCGGGAAGGGAACATCCTCCATTCCTTCTAATACATTGAACGGAAGAAAGCGAACACAACGTCCGATACAGTTCTTCGGATCAAGACTTCGTACTGATCCGGAAGCAAAATTACGTCCGTTTTTATAAGGTTTTCCATTTCCATCACGCAGAGTATCTTTCAGACGTTCAAAATCATTGGTTGGTATAAAAGACTCACCGGTAATGACCAGACGTTCTTTGTGTGGAATGGTAAGCGGTACATTTAAAAATGCCGGGATATTGTGTGTAATATCTTCCCCCACTTCACCATCTCCACGGGTAGAAGCCTGAATCAGTCTGCCATCTTCGTAAATGAGTTTGGTAGTCAAACCGTCCAGTTTCAGCATAAAGAGAACTTCCTGTCCTTTCATGAAATCTAAAAGCTCTGAAATCAGTTTTGTTTTCTCAAGCGAGAGCAGTGGAATCGGATGGGTGACTTTGGCAAGTTCACTGACCGGATAATATCCAACCGTCTGTGTCGGAGAATTTGACAGGATGAAACCAGTCTGTTCCTCCAGTTCCTTCAGTTCGTCAAAGAGTCGGTCATACTCGGCATCAGATACCAGAGGGGCATCCTGATTGTAGTAGGCATGACGGTATTCATTGAGTTGTTTTACAAGATTCTTAATTCTTTTGACTGACATAGAGTCTCCTTTCTTTTGTGGCGTGCCAGTTCCGGAATCATTTGTTTCCGTAATCCTCCTTTCCCTGCGTTCAGGCATAAAAAAAGAGAATGACGCTTATGTTCATTCTCAAAATAGATGCAGTTTCCTGCAAAATAAAAAAAGCCAGAAGTCCCTGCTGCTTGTTGGGCATAGGAAAACTCCTGACTACGTTTCAAACCTAAACTGCGTGTGATAAATCCTTTCCAGATTGACACAAATAATTGATATAAGAACAGTATAACACTAGATGTAGTATATGTCAAATGAAATAGATTCCTCAATGAAGCTTTTGCCTTATGTTGATGACAAATTTGTCGGCTACAGGAATAAAAGCGTTCAGGATTTCAGATTTGCCCTAAGCGAAGGAATTCGTAGCCAGGTATTTTTTGCCACTTTCGTGGAGAAAGTCGAAAACCAGATAAAATCAATCTCTGTCATAAATGCCTCTAAACTGTTTTTACATCGTAGTGGTTATGCAAGTTCTAAATTTAAAAATAATTTTCACGAATAACTAACTTTTCTATATGCTGAATTGTCATAAAATATAGATTATTAAATTTGAAAGCAGATTGAAGGTGATAAACATGAGAAGTTATAAACGGTATACCAGGCGAAAGAGACTTTTGAAGCAAATCGCTGTGGTTGCTTTAGTGTTTATATTGGGATTTGTGCTTTTGCGGGCTGTTTCGTATATGGCGATTCAGGGTGAAATTCCGATGATTAACAGTTTCAATCTATTTAGAAGGGAAGCTGATACTTCTTTTGGATGGAACTTGATTCTTGTAAATGACGATTATTGTGTTCCCCGTAATTATGAGGTAGAACTCACAGAATTATCAAACGGAGAAAAAGTGGATTCGAGAATCTATCCTCAGCTTCAGCAGATGTTTGATGATGCCAGAGCTGAGGGACTTGAATTATTTGTAAGGGAAGGGTACAGGACAACTCAGGATCAGAAAGATATTATGAATGAGAGAATTCAGCAGTATCAGGATGAAGGCTATTCACGTGGGGAGGCAAAAAAACTTGCGAAAGAATATGTTGCCGAACCTGGAACAAGTGAGCATGAACTTGGGATAGCCGTTGATATCAATGCGGATACGTCCAAGTGTTCTTCGGATGCTGTTTATACATGGCTTGCCAATAATGCATATAAATATGGTTTTATTAAAAGGTATCCTGATAATAAGATAGAAATTACAGGAGTGAACAATGAACCCTGGCATTATAGGTATGTAGGGGTGGATGCTGCCCTGGAAATGCAGAAAAAAGGATTGTGTCTGGAGGAGTATATCGAGACTCTAAAATAAAAATTAAAAAATAATTTATCTTTAACTAACTTTTTATGCTTGTTAGGTGTCTTAGTATATAGGAGGGTAAAATATAGGGGGCAAATGAGGAAGGAGGAATGAGATGACTTCTGACTTCTTATTACTACAGAAAATCAGAAACGGCAACAACCATGCAGGTAATCAGTTTGTTGAAAAATATTATTCTTTTATCTATCAATATTGCTTTCTGCACATCCACAATCAAGAATGTGCAGAAGATATGGTACAAGAAACTTTTGTGAGGTTTTTCGGAGCGCTGATGAGCGGAGCTGAAATAGGAAAGGCGAAGAGCTATCTATACAGCATAGCGGGAAATATCATTAAAAACTACTATAAAAAAAAGAAGGAAATATTATTGGATCAGTTGCCGGATATAGAAAAGGATAATCTGACAGAAATAGAAATCCGGCTTGATGTAGAACGGGCGTTGGATCTGCTTCCGGAAGAAATAAAAGAGACGGCAATCTTGTTTTTCTTTCAGGGGTTAAAACAAAAAGAAATTTCTGATTTATTACATATAAAATTATCACTTGTAAAATATCGTGTTTCGAAAGCAAAAGAATTACTGTCAAAACAGTTGGAGGAGGGAAGAGATTGAAGCAGTATCAGAGAAAAATCAAGGAGTATAAATCCTTGATACAGAAGGAATATATACAGGAAACGGCAGTTTGCACAGTAATGGAACGGTGTTCAGACATTGTGAGCCGTCAGGATAACAGACGGGCGTCATATTTCGAATTTTTATTTGAGCAGTTCAAATTTATCAAGAAAAGATGGTGGGCCCTGCAGGGAGGAATCCTGTTTCTGCTTTGGATTCTGCTGGCGGACTCAGATGGAGGAGCAAATACAGAGCGGACACTGGGGGCTATGTCGGTGATGTTTTCTGTGATGATCGTACCTGAAATCTGGAAGAACCGGAGATTTTCTGCAGTCGAGATCGAAAAAACGGCATTCTATTCACTGCGCCAGATCTGTGCTGCAAGGACATTGCTATTTGCAGCAGTGGATCTGGTTATGATTACAGCTTTTTTCAGTATTTCAGTTTATACACTACAGATTTCGGCATACCGGATCATCATAGATTTTCTAGTGCCGCTTAATGTTTCCTGTTGTATCTGTTTCCGACTATTGTATAGCAAATGGAATGATATGGAGCATATTGCTGTTTTTCTAAGTATATCCTGCATACTGATTTGGACGCTGATTGTGTCCACAGATTCTATTTATCAGAAAATTTCGGTACCGATCTGGGTTGGCTTGCTGATCATATCGTTTGGTTATCTGATCTTTTGTGTTCACAAATCGCAATGTAACTGCGAAATAAACTGGGAGGTGAAGTCGAGTGGAACTGCAATTTAAAAATGTAACAAAAGCTTATGGAGATGTACATGCAGTAGATCACGTAACACATTCTATGGAGAAAGGTGTATATGGGTTATTGGGAGTAAACGGAGCGGGGAAAACCACTTTGATGCGGATGCTGTGTACAGCGATAAATCCGACAAGCGGAGAAATCTTGTGGAATGGAAAGGATATCTTCAGTTTGGGAGCATCTTATAGAGGGATACTCGGTTATCTGCCGCAGAATTACGGGTTTTATCCGGATCTTTCAGTGTATGACTACATGATGTATATTGCATCCATCAAAGGACTCCGTCCCATCGTGGCAAAGAAAAGGGCTTTAAAACTGCTAGAGCAAGTCGGGATGGCTGAAAAGCGAAAAAAAAAGATGCGCACTTTATCAGGGGGAATGATCCGGAGAGTCGGAATTGCTCAGGCGATGTTGAATGATCCGCGGATATTAGTATTGGATGAGCCAACCGCCGGTCTTGATCCGAATGAGAGAATCCGGTTCCGAAATCTGGTCAGTGAATTGTCGGAAGACCGCCTTGTCCTGCTGTCTACCCACATTGTGTCAGATGTCGAATACGTGGCAAATGAAATCATATTGATGAAAGAAGGAAAATTTTTCTATACAGGAACATCGGATGAGATTATTTTGTCTATGGATATGTCAGTATGGAATTGTACTGTTCCTAAAAGGGAACTGAATAATTATATGAAGAAATATCTGACTGGAAATGTAAGGACAGTTGCCGACGGAGTGGAACTAAGAGTCCTTTCAAAGACGCCGCCGGCAAGGAATGCAGTACAGGTGGAGACAACACTGGAGGATGCATTTCTTCTGTATTTTGGAGAAAAGGCAGGTGATAAAGATGATGTTCAAATATGAGTTGAAAAAGATCTTTTCTAAGCGGGTTAATCAGGTTTTGCTTGCGGCAGTGCTTGTGGTGACGATTATTTATTCCGGTATGGCAATCGGAAGTATGCGCTATGTGGATGAAGAGGGGCAAAATCACACTGGGATTGAATCGGGACGGCTTCTGGCTGAAAATATCAATCAATGGAAAGGGGAACTTACAGCGGAGAAAATTTCCGAAGTAATAAATGATTACAAGACGATATCTGCCAAATATCCGGATGAAATACCAAATACAGAATATGGAAAAACAGTACAGTCATATTATGATATTTATAGTTTTGTAATTGGCATAATGACTCCAGATTCAGAATGGAATGAAAGTGTAGTATATCAGCTTTCAGATGAACAGCTACAGAATATCTATACAATCTATCAGGACAATATGAAGAAAATAGTGGAAGAGTATGGTACTACACCTGAAAAGAGAAGTTATCTGGAAAGCGTTTATAAAAAGATAGAAATACCTTTTATGTTCGAAGCAAAAGATTCCTGGACTACGATGACAATGTACGCACAAACTTATGTACTGTTAATGGCAGTGATCATAGGTTTTTTGGTAGCTGGTATATTTTCCGGAGAGTTCCGCCCGGGAACAGAGGATGTTTTTTTTGCCACTAAATATGGAAGAACGAAGGCAATAAAAAACAAGATTTTTGCGGGAATACTTGTGTCAACGGTTACCTATTGGATCGGAGTGGGGGTATTGTCTCTTATCTCATTTGCAGTAATGGGAACAAGCGGATTTTTCACGCCGTATCAGATTGATGATCCATACAGTATTTATGTTATGACATATGGAGAATATTATTTGCTGATACTTGTGGGCGGGTATATCGTGACAATGTTTTGTGCTGCGTTGACTATGCTGGTGACAGTTAAGATGCATACACCGAATCTGGCGATTTGTATCCCGTTTTTCCTGCTTTGTATGATGCCGTTTATCGCAAGAGTATTACCGGCATTTGATGCTTTTTTCAATTTGCTGCCAACTGTATTGACTAATATTTTTAATGCAGTGAGGACGCCGATTCTTTTTCAGATTGGTTCGTTTGTATTTCGTCAGATTTCGTTATTGATGTTTCTGTACATCTTATTATTTATTGTACTGTTGCCTTTAATATATATAGGTTATAGTCGATATGGGTTAAAGAAGAAATAGTATTACGAACGTCTGATAAAGCTATTGAAACTTTCGGCTGTTACTGCAGAAATTTTATGATCCGGATAAAAAAGAGGGCTACTGATAAATTGCGTAATTGTGCCTCTTTATATAAAAGAGAAATTAAATGACATCACGTGAACTCGTTCGGGATATGTTTATAAACTATTTCCGGATATTTGAAAAAGATCAGGAAGGGTTGAAAAGCAGGTGATACCATGGGAAAGTAATGATTCTTACGTTTTCTGATTCCGAGGAAGAAATTCTGAATAAGATTAAATCGGTTCTAGTCTGTGAAAACACAGTAGAGTTTATGGATAATGTAAACATTCAAAAGTTGAGATTCCCAAGTCTGGAAATAGACCAGCTTCAGCGTTGTGTAATCAGAGAAGATAAGACAGTGGGGCTTACCCGACATGAATATGATCTGCTTCTATATCTTGCGTTATCTCCTAATCGGGTATTCACGAAAGAACAGATCTATCAGCATATCTATGAGGAAGCGGAGTCAGAAGTGAATAACCGAATTTACGGTCTGATTAAGAACTTGAGAAAGAAAATAGAAGAAAATCCGGAAACACCGCACTACATAGAAACGATACGTGGTGTTGGTTATCGCTTTCGGGCATAAAAGGAGCCGTCCGGCAATGGGCGGCTCGAAGTGTTTCTCTTGTTGTTTATTTATTGTTTTTTTCGTTGTATACTGATAAAACGAGGTGATAAAAGTGGCATATAGAATTTTGATCGTGGATGATGACATCGAATTATTAAAGATGTTAAAGAACTATTTTGAAATCAAACGATATGATGTAATGATGGCAGAAGATGGCACAGATGCTTTGGAAAAAATCCATAAGAAACCGGATATTATCTTGCTGGACATCAATATGCCTAAAATAGACGGATTAGAAGTATGCAGACGTATCCGGGGCAAAGTAACTTGTCCCATTATCTTCCTGACGGCAAAAGTGGAGGAGCAGGACAGGGTAAACGGGCTTTTATCCGGTGGGGATGACTATATACTGAAGCCGTTTAGTCTGAAAGAACTGGATGCTCGTATTATTGCACATTTGAAGCGTGAGGAGCGTCATAAAGGGAAGTCTGAATACAGATTCCACGGAGACCTCAGTATTGATTATGGAGCAAAGAGGGTTCAGATCGGTGAAAATGATTTGGAGCTTACGAAGCTGGAATATGCAATCATTGAGTTTTTGTCCATGAATCCAGGACAGGTTTTTGACAGGGAGCGGATATACGAAAAGGTGTGTGGTTATGATGCGGAAGGTGACAGCCGTGTTGTTACGGAACTGATCCGGAGAGTGAGAAAGAAACTGGCGGAATATACGCAGACAGAATACATTGAGACAGTATGGGGGATGGGGTATCGATGGAAAAGATAAGAAATTTATCCTTGAAAAAGACAATGGTTTTATATACGATACTCAGCTTGATTGTCACTTTTTTTCTTTCTGTGTCAATTATTGAGATTGCCGGGCAGATACAGGAGGAGGTCTGGTGGAAGTACGTGGATCAGGACGAGTATTATCAGGCAATGAATGACCGCAATGAAAATTTTGAGGTAGTGGTACCGAGACCGAATCAGAGTAAAATGAGCAGAATGGACTGGCATATTTCAGAAACCTGTGATTTCCTTCAGACGTACGGAGTATTGATTTTTTCTTTTGCCGGATGTGGAATTGCGGTCAGCCTGTTTTACAAAAATAAATTAAAGAGACCGATTCAGGAACTGAAGATGGCATCACAGATGATTGCGGAGGAAGATCTGGATTTTCATATGGCTTATGAGAACGAGGACGAGATGGGGATGCTGTGCAGGGAATTTGAAAGGATGCGTGGGCAGTTGGAAGAAAATAACCGTAGACTTTGGCAGATGATCGAAGATGAGCGGGTACTGCGTGCAGCGATTGCCCATGATATCCGCTCGCCGCTTGCAATCATGCGGGGATATCAGGAAATGCTTTTGGAATTTGTTCCGGAAGATATGCTTGATCAAGAGAAAATGATGGAGATGTTAAGGGGCGGTATGCTTCAGATTGAACGGATGAACCATTTTATTGATGGTATGCGGAAGATGACGAAACTGGAAGAACGGGAATTAAACTGTTCCGTGGTGGATATCCGGCAGTTGATCAGCCAGATAAAAACGCTGGCAGAAGTCATGGAAGAAAAATCAGAAAAGGACTTCACGGTAACGGCAGTGGGAGAGTCGGAAACTCTGGTCGCAGATGCGGAAATCATCATGGAAGTAGCGGATAATCTGTTGTCCAATGCATTCCGCTATGCCAATCAGGAAGTTAGGCTGAAGCTGACAGTGACACCCCAATATCTGAAAATGAGTATCAGGGATGACGGAATTGGATTTCAGGAAAATATCGACAGGGTGACACAGGCGTTTTATCATGAGAATCCACAGGATGACTTAAAGCATTTTGGAATGGGTATGTATATCAGCCGTATCTACTGCGAACGGCATGGTGGGAAACTGCTGATAAAAAATGTAGCAGATGGCGGTGCGGAAGTTGAGGCAGTGTTTAAAAATTATGTATTAGAAGAACAACAGCAGAAATAAATGGCTGTTGTTTTTTTGTTGTGATTTGTAGGCTATGCTGTTTGTAGAAAAAAGAAAGGCGGGATGACTTATGAAAGCAATCATAAAAAGGAATCTGAAAAATTATCTTAAAAATCCGATATTCTGGATCGGTTTGATTGTTGTTTTAATCAGTATGTACCAGACACTTGCACCCTATCTGTCCATTCATTACGTGAAGTCGGATGAAACCTTCAGGAAGGTAAAAATGGCCTCCGATGGGGATGTTATGGAGGGATGTATTCCGGCAACACCGGATAAGGAGAGAGAACTGTGGGAGAAAGAGATTGTAAAGATACTTCAGGACACAGAGAATGGGTTTGGCATGTCGGAAGTAGAGGCGGAGGCAGTGATATCTGAGATGAAACAGATGAAGATTACGGAGGCGTGTCAGTATCTGAAAACGGAATACCACTTTAATGGTGCCAATTATGTGTATGAGGACGTTTCATGGTATCAGGGAAGCCCGGAGGAAGTCAACCGGTATATCAGAGAAAATCTTGAGAAACATCCATTCTCCTATTATTTCGGAAGAAAATTTACAGATTTTGCAAGCCTGCATATGGCATTCTTTGCAACGGTTCTGCTGGCGTTTTTATTTTTCCAGGATATGAGGAAAAATACTTATGAATTGCTGCACACCAAACCGATGACGGCTTTTCAATATATTGCCGGGAAAATAAGCAGTGGATTTCTCATTATGACGGCGGCACTGGTCATTATGAATATCGTATTTATCATTTTGTGTTACGCCACGGCAGTAAAATCAGGATTTGCTATGAACATACTGGATTTTGTTCAGAATTCGATCCTGTATGTCCTGCCGAACATCCTGATGATCTGCTGTGTGTATGCGGTTACAGCGCTGCTGTTTAAGAATCCGCTTCCAGCGGTTCCGGCGCTGGTTCTTTATATCATTTATTCTAATATGCTGACATGGGATAGCAAAGGACAGTGTCATGCAAGACCATTCTCTATTATGGTTCGATTTCCGGGGAATTTTTTTGAAACGGAATTGCCACATCAGGTATATCTCAATCAACTGCTTCTTGTGGCAGCATCCATACTGCTCATGTTTATAGCGGTGTGGATGTGGAAAAGGAGGAGAGTATATTGAAGAAAGAAGTAAAAATATGTATGCCATATTATAAAATTGCATATTCAATCGCTTTTGTTGTGATATTGAGTGCAATCCAGCCTGTTGTATATGCGAATGAAATCGGGCAGGCAGTAGAAAGAGCTGTTTCGCTTCTGGCAGTCGTTTTCTGTGCAGATACTTATCTGGTGGAAGTGCAGAGCAAACGCTCGGAAGTATTCTGCCTTTATAATCTAAAAAAGCAGGCAGGAGTAGTTTATAAAAGACTATTTGTGCAGGTAGCTTATCTGATTGGAATCAGTTTGTTGGCATATGGACTCTTTTATTGGCAGAAACCGGTGAATCTGACAGAAGAATTAGATGGCGGTGCCTTGTTTGGAATTTATTGTATTGCGATTCCCGGAACTGTTTTGTTTTGGAGTGTGCTTTCCGTAACTGTCAGCAATCTGGTTCGAAACAGATGGATTGGTATGGGTGTCGTGCTGCTTTTCTGGTTTTTCTCTATTTCCGGAAAGGCAACTCAGTTTTTGAAAAACTGGGGACCATTTTCCTACGGAACTTGTGATTTCGGTAAGCTGACAGAGTGGAGATGGCTTGGCGGGAAGGTGCTGTGCGTGGTATTTGCGGGGATGATGCTTGCATTTGTTCCTAAGATATTAAAGAAGAGAGGGTAAGATTATGAGTATAAGAATAGACGATTTAACAGTAACATTTAAAAATGGAGTGACAGCGGTAGATCATGTGGATCTGGAAATCTCACATGGGATATTTGGTCTGTTAGGTGAAAATGGTGCAGGAAAAACAACGTTGATGCGGGTGCTTACAACGGTGCTTGCACCCACAAGTGGAAAAGTTCTGTTAGATGGTACGCTATATTGCGAAGCAAATTACGAAAAGATACAGAAAAAGATTGGGTATCTGCCACAGGAAATTGATCTGTATCCGTCTTTGACTGTTCGAGAATGTCTGGAGTATATGGGAGATCTGGCTGGAATTGAGAAAAGAGAAAGCAAGAAAAGGATTGATTACTATCTGGAGAAGACCAGTCTTGCAGACCATCAGAAAAAGAAAATGCGGCAGCTTTCAGGTGGAATGAAGCGAAGAGTTGGATTAGTGCAGGCATTACTCCATGAGCCGGATTTTTTAATTGTGGATGAACCAACAACAGGGCTCGATCCGGAGGAACGCATCCGTATCCGTAATTTACTGGTAGATTTTGCAGAAGAACGCACCGTATTATTTTCAACGCATGTGGTGGAGGATCTGATGGCAACCTGTAATCAGCTTGCGGTTATGAAAAAAGGTAGATTCCTTTATACAGGAACAATGAGGGAATTATTGAATAAGGCAAGAGGGCATGTATGGGAATGCTGTACAGAGGACGAAAGCCTTGCAAGAGAATTAGAAAGAAAATATCATATTTCCAGTAAGCAGTATACGGAGGAAGGAATTAGATTAAGACTGTTAGGGGAGAATATGCCGTCAGAAAGTGGATGTATAGCTTGTGACGTAACTTTGGAAGATGCATATATCTATGTAACCAATCGATAAACATTGTTAATGAGGAGTGAAAGCTAAATGCTAAGAAAAGCAGGTGATGTTATGGGAAAGTGATGATTCTTACCATTTCTGATTCCGAAGAGGGAATCCTGAATAAAATTAAATCAGTTCTAGCCTGCGAAAGTACGTTAGAAGTTATGGAGATTACAAATTCTGAAAAGTTGACATTCCAAGGTTTGGAAATAGACCAGCTTCAGCGGAGCGTAATCAAAGATGGTAAGGTTGTGGAACTTACCAGACATGAATATGACCTGCTTTTTTATCTGGCCTTATCCCCCAATCGGGTATTTACAAAAGAACAGATTTACCAGCATATTTATGAGGATGTGGAGTCAGAAGTGGATAACCGTGTCTATGGGTTAGTCAAGAATCTGAGAAAGAAAATAGAAGAAAATCCGGAAGAACCGCACTACATAGAAACGATACGTGGTGTAGGCTACCGTTTTCGGGCATAAAAAGAGCCGTCCGATTGGGCGGCTCGAAGTATTTAAACAGCAGTTTTCTTCACTGCCTGTTTATAGTTACCGGTAGCATCGTAATCTCCAGAGAGGAGCAGATTCTGGCGAAATTGCTCCAGTTTGATCTTGAAGCGTTTCCCATCCTCAACAGTCGTAAGCATGGTAAGAGCTTCTAGCATTCCCTGAATATATCCGGTTAGCAGGTAATATCTGCAGGGTTCTTCCGATGGTGAGATATTGGACAGGGTTTCTTCCAGATGTTCCTGACGTTCCCTGAGCCATGCATCCCAGACATCCAGTTCCAAATCAGTCATGGTGTTCCTCCTTTAAATCTGATGATAATCGTCTTTGGTGTGGAGGGGAGAAGTTTCATGCACAAGCATTTTTCTGCTCCAGATCCAAATATGGATTTGTAAATTCAAAAATAATAAGTTCATCCGCATCGAACATGAGCTCCAACTCTTTTAGTGTAGCTGCTGGATATCCGCAATCTCTGAATCGTTCTAATACGTCTGTTTCCGTTTCAAATGGTTCACCGTCTTCCAGCTTTTCTCCGATTATTAAGCCACATGGAGTCAATAGGCTTTCTTCATATAAGCGGACACAATATCGGTCAGGGAAAAATAGGTGTGCTTCATCCGTGTTATAATAAATTCGTTCTCCAGGTTCTATGCTTTGCATCACAAAGGGAACATGATATGCAGCGGCTATCGCCTGATATGCTTCATAAAGTGGAGTCCATGCTGTCTCTAAAGAAAGTAGAATATACGTATCATTCCATTCCATGTAGCTGACATTTCCACGAAGAGATATTCCGGTGGAATCTATTTTCTTGTGGGAAAATAAATTGCCAATCCAGCATAAATCAGGATTCTGGTTCAGAATGATGTAGGTTTCCAGGTCCTCCCACAAGTCATATAGTCCTTCCGGATTTCCTTCTGTATAAAAGATCACATCATCACAGCAGATATTTGCCATTACACATCCACCTCCGTTCCAAAAGTTTCACCCATATTCTGGTTGGAAACCGTAAGGTTTACAGGGGATAAGGTGCCAGAGGCAAGCCATTGTTCGATTGCATCAATTACCTGCTCCAGCGTGTCGTTATAAGCCACATTGCAGTCTTCCAGTCGGAGAAACTGCAGGTATGCTTCATGAAGAAGGCTTGGATCATCACGCAGCGTTTCATATGGAAGGTTGCAGAGTCCGATTCTTTCCTCCAGACGTTCCATGGAGCGGCGGATGAAGTCGCAGGAAATAAATTGTTCCCGGTAGATGTTATAAGCAGCTTCAAGCTGGTCATAGGTCAAAATAAAGGAGACTTTTTCGCAAGGATTAGATGATTGTTCTTTCATGGTAAATTCCTCCATTCATATTACAATTGGCTGGTGGTACGGATTCTCTTTGTTCGGGAGTAAGATGCACCAGCAATTTCCAGCGCAGGTCGATCTCCCGGTGAATCCAGGTGTCATTTTCATAAACTTCATGTGTCAAAAGGTTATAAAGAATCGGTTCTTTTTCTATATCATCCAGATCTGCGACCAGGCAGGTTGCCTGATTCACATAGGGCCAGAGTGCCTGTTCGACCATATGGCGTAGTTCCAGTATCAGAGGATACATTTGTCCTACATCATAGGTTTTGGACATGCAGGAGCTGATTTTCTTCAGCATCCCGGAAGTTTGTATCATCTGGTTGATGACGGTACATTGTTCATCCACATCTGCATCCGGATTCAGGACCAGCCGGTGGAGCAGCACAGATTTTGCATAGGCAGAAGCGGTCAGGTTGATGTTTCTGACCAGTTCTTCATACGGCTGCTTATACTGTGTCTTCAGCACTTCCAGAGGCACATGTTCCCGGTTCTTCTTTAAGGTGGAGAGGAGCCCCGAAAGGCAGCTCTCCAGTTCTTCCATTCTTGTCAAGCACACATCGCCTCCATCTCCATCGGAACACGGGTGTAGCTGAGACGGTAAATACTGTTGCAGGTCTCAAATACCACACCGTTTTCGGATACTTCCAGAATACTCTGCACCGGACTGGTAACAAAGGTCTGGTTATAACTATAGATCCACGCCCGTTCTCCCAGATGGAGGGGCAGGGACAGGATTCCGGTGAGGACATATTCTTTCTTTTGGGTGGTGTGTAAGGTTATATTTGTATTCTTCATTGATTTCACGCTCCTTTCCTTACTTAATTTTGTTTGCAATTACGGCAGCGACCAGTTTGGCGCATCCCAATTCCATCTCGGATAAGTGCTGTCCGGTTCTGGAACAGAGAAGAAGTGCCAGCGGTTCTTTGCATTCCCTTAAAATCGGGAAAAAAGCACAAACCGGCTGACGGGCGTTGGATACCGGGTAGACAGGGCAGTTCTCAGCAAAGATATGTTCCTGGCCGCCCACAACCAATTCGGCGAGTTCTTCTGTAACGGGAGTGCCTTCCGGAAGATAGATGCCCGCAGATACGAGGATGTGATTCTCACTGCAAATTGCGATACCACAGTGGATGACACTGTAGAGGACGGAAAGATAGGAAGACATTTCCTCTTTTCCGTTTAAGTAGGCAGGGCATTTGCGTAAAAGCAGCTCCATGCCCACATTTTCCAGTTCCAGTGCATCTCCGTCTGAGAGCTTCATTTGTTTCCGGATTTCTGCAGGGATGACAATACGCCCCTGAGAGTCCATAGTCCGGATGAGTGCAATATTCATAACTAAAGTCTCCTTTCTTAAAAAGAGGAGAAGCAGCAAAGTACCGCTTCTCTTCTGAAAATTTAGGCAGCGTAAGGCGGAGCCTGTGCTGTCTGTTGCATTTGACTGTTCTGCTGGTCTGCCAGCATCCGTTTCCCGTTATTGATCAGTGATGCAGCAATCACCGTTTCCCAGTTGGAAATATAGGAATCCGTCCGCTTCAGAAGCGTGAACAGATCCATGTCGGTAAGCTGGATGGCTGTTGTCTTTTCGGACTGGAAGCTGCGTGGCTGCATGTAGGAACCACCGTTCTTAGTCTGTGCTTTGATGCCTTTCCCATTTACAATCTGGATTTTCCAGGGGCTTTTCATAGGCTGCCCTTTGGAATCATAGGGATGTCTGGAGATATAAAACATCTGGGCTGTGGAATAACCGTTCTGATCGGGATTGCCGTAGATCTTGCTCTGGCTCCATTCAAATTCCTGAAAACCGGAAGTGATCCGGGTTAAGAGGAACTGGATCTGTTCCGGTGCCAGGTTGAAACGGGTGATGATATTCCGGTCTCCGGTACCGTTGGAATAATCCTGAATGGTGATGCAGATTAAAGAATGTACTTTATGCCCGTTTTCCTGATATTCCCCTTTGGCATGTAGCTGTGCATAGTTGCCGAGTGGTGCGTAGCGGAGCCGGTCATAAAAGGCAATGAGTGCCCGGTCATTCTGGATCTTGCAGATCTGGTCGGTAATCCGGTTTTGATAAGTTTCATTCATGAGTATTCACCTTCCTTTATTTGAGATGCTGTTTGACAAGCTGTGCCATATTCTTTGGAAGCTCTTCCAGTTTCGTGATATCCAGGAATCCGTCCTTGTAAATCCTGCGGATATTTTCCTTATCGTCACCAATGGCAGCCGCAAACAGGATGACATCCCGTTTTTCGTATTCTTTCTTGATGCCCCGCAGATCTGCCTCTGCTTCCGTTCCGCTGTAGCCGTAATCGGCTGGCTGACCGTCAGAAATCAGGATCAGCAGCTTCTGAAGCTCCGGGCGTGTGCACAAATGCTCTGCTACGAAGCGGAGAGCTGCGCCGTCCCGGTTCCCGTTGCGGTCGCACATATCCATCAGCCGGTAACAGTCCTCATTGTCCACAGAATCAAATTCTGCATAGGAGTAAAGAGCAACGCCGCCTGCATCCGTGGAATGCCCGTAAATGGTGATAGGGATACCGAGGCTTTTACAGAAATCATAAAGGACAATGGCAGTCTTTCTTGCATGTGTCATCCGGTCACCCCAACCCATCGAACCACTCTCGTCAATCAGGAGGGCAACAGCCAGACGTTTTTCCTCTCCTGGAAGTCTGGTTCTGGTAAAGATGGTTCCGTCTGTCTTATAGAGAGCATGGGAGTCCAGACGTTTTCCAAACAGGAGATTCTTCTGCTTTCCGCCTTGCTGTTCTTCTTTCAAAAGCGGCAGGATGGTGCTTTGCAGCTTTTTGGAAGCCCGCAGGAGCGGGGGAGCAACTGTCTGGTATTCATTCTTCAGGTAATCGGAAACACTGGTCAGGCGATGGATGGTAACATGGATGCCTGCATGGGCATTGCCGTAATGAATATCATTGGCTGTTTTCTGCAGTTCCTCGGTCAGTTCCGTCTGACAGTCTTCCTGCACCTTTTCTGCAGCCACATCGTTCAAGATCCGGAACAGATCCTCTGCAGCATGCTCATAGCCGCTGCCCTGATACTGACTGACATAAGTGACGCCGGGGTTGTTTTCATCCAGAATGGTATTGGTCTTTGTAAGAGCGATGCGCCCGCCTTCTTCCGAAAGCACCTGTTTGGCTTCCTCTATAGCATCCTCTTTGGTACGTGGACCGGAAGGAGCATTGCCCTCATCATTCCCGCTTCCTTTTGGGGAAGCTGGTTTGATATTCTTTGGAATGGCACCGCTTTTTCCGGTCGGAAGAGGAGCGCCGCTGCTGACTTCATCCCCTAGAAGATCTTCCAGAGCATCGGCAGCGGAATCCTCGCCATGCATTTCCAATTCCTCCCGTGTTTTTTCGATGAGCGGCTGGATATAGTTCCAGGTCAGGGCTAAGAGCGCATTGGAAACCAGCATCCGGTCAGTGCCTTTTTCCGATTCCATTGCCGTATCCAGAAGATCGGTACAATCGGAAATGGTATCCAGATAATCCCCCTGATAGCCGGTGGGATTGTTGATGTTTCCGGTCCGGCAATAGGAAAGGATCAGGTTGGCAATGATGGAAAATGGCTGGTATTCTTTGTCAATTTGTTCCTGTATGGAAGGAATCTGTTCGGACATACGCAGGTTATTGAGTTCAATCCCCTGTCGGAAGGTGCCGTGGAATTCCTCACACATACGGTCTTCAATATGGATGTCTTCCAGAATGTTTTGAAAAGTTGCGGCGCATCGTGCCAGTGTCAGGCATCCGGCTTTGTCCTTTTCTTCTAACACTTCTTTGATCTCCTCCAGTGCTGTCTGATAAGCTGGAAGGGATAGCTCCGGCTCCTTCGGATAGAAGGAACCGTTTTCCAGACTCCTCAGATGAACAGCGTGGGCTGTGAAATCAGAATAGAGTAAGTGCCCCACTTCATGCCCGGTGAGCCCTGTCAGGCTCTGGGAACGTAAGAAACGGGTGGGGAAAGACTGGGTGATCGGGTTCGCTGCGTTGAGATGTACCTTATAATTGTCGGTATATGCAACGCCTGCCTGTTCGGAAATGTCCCAGTCCAGCAGTACCTGCAGTCCATACCGGTAACGTCCGGTAACGGCTCTGGCAAGGGAGGTCTGGTACTTCTGATAGGCAGCGGAGAGGAATAACTCCTCATCCGCAATGGAATCCTCTTTTGCCCGGATTAGTTTCTTTAAATTTCTTTGGCTGTGATTCACGTGATATTCTTCCTTTCTTTTCTTAGATTTTTTGTCAGCAGTTCCTCCATCGTGCAGCCGTAATACACAGCAAGGCGAAGGACGGCATAAGCCATCGGGGAGGAGTTTGCATTTTCATAATTCATAATGGTTTTCGGGGGAAGATTTAAGATTCTGGCAACTGCCTTTTGTGATAACTTCGGTGTTTTGGCTTGCCGGAGATAAGACAGATTATCTGCCAGATGCTTTCGGATCTGGGCTTCTGTGAGTGCTGCTTTTCTCATAGGCGTGTCCTACGCAGCAAGCACAGTATCCAGACAGCTTTCTTCCACTTCCGTACGGTTCTCAGCATCGGCAGAGGCAGAGGCAAGCACCGTGTAACGGGCCGCTTCCCGGATATCCCCGCAGACCATGTAGGACTGCACCCAGGAAATCAGCTCCCTCATGCCACAGCAGCCATCTGTAATGAGATTTTCCCGGCAGTAGACAGCCATGGATTTGACAATGCGTGTCATCAGACGTACCGTTTTTGCATCCTTGCATCCGGTAACAGCCATGGCACGTTCTACCTGTGTATCCTCATCCGGTTCATCCAGATCAATCACAAGGTTCATTCGGGAAATGACAGACTGGTTCATCTGTTTACAGCCTGCATAGTCATTGTTTGTGGTGATTACGATGGTCGTATCCGGATGACGGTGGATGGTTTCTCCGTTTGGAAGATATACGCTGTTACAGCGGTCTAAAAGGGAGTTAAGTCCAACCAGTACACCGGGATTAGCAATGACCGTAGGCTCCTGTATCTCAAGAATATACCCATAGCGGATGGCTTCGACTAGAGGCGTATCCACATACTGGAAGTTCTGTCCGGAGGTGTGTTCCTTATAATAGCTGTGCATTTCATCAAAAATCGTATCGATCAGCTTCTGGTAGGTGTCCTCGGCAGAAATTTCTTCATCATAGTTTCCGGTCAGCTTCTGATAGGCACCGGAGGGATCTAACTGGATTTCCTGAAAAGACGGGTACTGCCGCTGAAGCCGGGTGCGTTTTCCGTCCACATCCGGAAGAATCTGACCTAAAAGGTCGAATACCTCTGTATTTGCGGAACAGGTAATGCAGCGGTAAGGAAGGTGAAGTGCGGAAGCAATGGCTTTGGCTCCTTCGGTCTTTCCGGTACCTGCCGGTCCCCGTAAAAGAAAATTCCGCATCGGCTGTGTGGTATCCGTTGTCAGTTTTGCGTGTTCGCAGATCCGTTTGATTTCCGGAGGGATGATGTACCACTCTGCCAATGTCGGAACAGATACCTCCTCTTCCGGAGACAGCCTTCGGGATGCGGTCAGGATAAATTTCCCAACAAAATCATCTCTGGAAATGGCTGCCTGTGCTTTCTTAAATCCACTTCCTGGACGTAACACCTGAAAGTCTCCATGGAGCACTTCGGTTGGTGCATAGACCCCCTTCTGGATATTTAACGGTTTGATCAGCGACAATACGCCGTTTGCCGGAAGGTCAATCTTAACACCACCGGTCGGGAGACCTGATGCATAGCGGGTTCTCCGGTAAATGTTGTCGCAGAGAACGGCTGCTGTTTCCGCAGCGGCGTCCAGATCGGGATAACCGTTGTCCCGGTGCGCTTTTAATTCCTGATACTTTTCATTACACTCTTCATCTGCCAGAAAAACCGGCATCAGTGCGAACAGCAGAGCCGCACCGGACTGTTTGGAGTCTTTAAATTCGTATTTTTCCGGTGTGCTTTCCACATCCGGCGGAGGAGTATAGCAGCCTCCGTAAAACTTTCCGTTTAGCTGGTTGTAGACAACCACCTGAAGATCACCGGTTTTGCTCGGATATTCCGCCACAACAAAATTGTTGGATTGGGTACCGACCGCCCCAAGCTTTTCCGGCGGGGTACTGCCAACCGGGTTTTCCAGCTCCAGATAAGCAAGGACTGCCCGCAGGGTAGCTGCATGAAGCGTGGATTTTTTCCGTGGCTGAGTACAGTATTTGGATGCAATGTCATCAAAGATTGCATGGTCCGTATAATCCTCAAATGGTTCCGGGAGTTTGCGTTTGAACCCCCAGGTTGCTACGATGTTATTTGCCATGATTCGTTCCTCCTTCTTATGAGATCCAGGACAGTTCCAGTGCCTGCTCGGTCTCTTCTGTGGTCAATTCATCTTCAGTAAAAATCTCCGTCAATTCGCCCCAGTAATCTTTGGGCGGGAAATGTTCCAGCTTTCCCCGGACTTCCGGTTCAGTGCCGTTCAGAATATAGACATCTCCCTGCTCGTTGATAAACAGCTTTTCATAGCCCCTTGCCTGTAAGTCACCGACCAATTCCATCAGTAGCGGTTTCCCAATCAGGGAATACCATGATTTGGGATTAACGGCTGGTCTGGAATCCGGATTTCCTTCTGACGGTTCCTTTTTATGTAAGGATTCAATGGTCATCATCTGAAGCGTCAGACTGCCACGGGCATCCATGAGAATTTCCGCAAAATTATAACTTCCGGTATTCCGTGTGCGAATCCGTAATGGTTCCCCATCCAGTATCTGGGAGAGCGGTGGTTCTTTCACAAAATCCCATGTGGCATCCGGGAAGGCTTCCTTGAGCTTTCCGGTAATCTGGAATTTGATCTGTCTCCAGAGAATGGTTTCCAGATCAGGTGTTCCTTCCAGATGACGAGTTCTTTCTGGGCGTTTTCGTAGCTTATGCTCCCTGTTTTTCAGGCGTTCCGTGAAAAGCGGGAGAAGATAACTGAACAGCGTGACTCCGATACCGATCAGGGCAATGCCTGCAATCAGAAGCCGGTTGGCATCCTGTGGTACGAAAAGTGCTGCAAGAAACAGTACAAGCACGACAAACTGTAAGAATTTTTTTCGATTTGATTTTTTCATGAGCTGATTCCTTTCTGATTCATGATTCTTAGACAAGCCCGGAAGCTGGATGGGAAATCGCCGCTTCCGGACATGAAAAAGAGGAACTGCATCATCACAAAGATGATAAATGCAATTCCTCAACATAGGGTTCCTTGAGAGTTAATAGGGCAACTGGGATGCCATCTGTTCCGGCACATTTTGAAAGCCGTCAGTTGGCTGACTGCCCGGCATACCTCCGTAATTTGGCATTCCGGTATAACTGCCCTGCGGCGGGTAGCTGCTCTGTGGCTGACCGGTTCCGTTTGGCGGAGCCTGATACTGTCCGCCATTTGCAGGAGGCGTGTAGGCACCGTTAGCAGGAGCCATTCCCTGCTGTGGATAGCCGCCAGGCATTGCCTGATTCTGGTAGCTGCCATTGGGATTTCCCTGCATTGGGTAGCTGCCATTGCCGGCTGCACCGGGCGTTGCCGCACCACCATTCGGCTGGCTGTTCTGGTTTGCACCCGGATGTCCGGTATTGCTGTCAGAACGGTTGGATGGTACAAAGTGCCAGTCCTTGACATTGATCCTCGGACCGGCATTTGCCTGCCCCGCATTCTTTCCTTTCTGATAAATGAACGGATGAAGCTCCAGATCACCATAGATCATCAGCCCGGTTCCTTTCTTTACGCCTGCTTTTGCTAAGCGTTCTGCAAGGAACTTGTTAAAATAGCACTGATAGTAAATGGTTTCTTCCTTTCCATCCTGGCCTCGCTGTGAAACTGCAATGTCCAGAGAAACATATTCCGTACCGGAATTTTTTCCTTGCTGCATCTCAGGATCTCTTGTGGCCCTCCCTAAAATTGTTAAAATTGCTGACATAAAAATTCTCCTTTCTGCCTCTTTGGGCGTTAAAATAGATTAAAATAAAAAAAGTGCCATTATAGCACCGTATAAAACGGCAGTATAATGACACGATTTTCCAAACTTAAACTGCATATGCTTCTGGATGAATGGTCCAGACTCCCATGACGGGACAGCACAAAAACTTAAATACAAGATTATATTAACACAAGATATAGCATATGTCAAAAGAATTAGAACTATATATAGCATATGTAGACGAGGTGGAAGGATAATATCAAAAGAATTTTGGACATAGTTATAAAAGTGCAATATAATATTGTTTAAATCGGAAAATGGAAGGATGAGAAAAATGGAGCAGAAAAACAGAATTCTGATTGTAGAAGACGATACGGATATCAATAATCTTTTATATACGGCATTACAGAAAGCAGGGTATGAGACGGTACAGGCTTTTTCCGGGACGGAAGCGAGGATGCTGTTCCAGATGGATAAGGCGGGCTTTTCTTTGATTCTATTGGATCTGATGCTTCCGGGAATTTCAGGAGAAGAGGTGCTTGCCCAGATTCGGAAACAGGGCAATACGCCGGTTATTGTCCTGACAGCCAAAGACGGATTGGATGAAAAAATCGGGCTTCTTACCAGTGGGGCAGATGATTACATTACAAAACCGTTTGAGATACAGGAGGTGCTTGCCCGGATTCAGGTTCAGCTCCGCCATATGCAGCAGGAGCCGGAACATAAAAGCGTGTCATATAAAAACCTGGAACTGGACCGTGAGCGCTTTGAAGTCCGGATTGCCGGAGTGCTGCTTCCCAAAATTACAAAGCAGGAATTTGCAATTCTGGAGCTTTTACTGGAGCATCCGAAACAGGTCTTCAGCAAAGAAGAGATTTTTGAATATGCGTGGGATGAACACTATATGGGAGAGACAAAGACACTGGATGTACATATCAGCAATATCCGGAAAAAGATAAAAGCAGTAACGCAGGAGGAATATATTGATACCGTATGGGGAATCGGCTACCGTCTGCATTCTTAATCTTTACTCTTTTTTTACTATTTATTTGCGTTTGATTAGGATTTATCCGATATGATAACAGCAGATAAGAAAAGGAGATGAAAGCATTGAGTGAATTGTTATTAAGTACAAATGGATTGACGAAGCAGTATGGTCATCATAAGGCAGTGGATAAAGTAAACCTTCACATAAAAAAGGGTGCTATCTATGGATTTATCGGACGGAACGGTGCGGGAAAGACGACTTGCCTGAAGATGATCAGTGGACTTGCAAGACCGACAGCCGGAGAGATTGAGATGTTCGGGTGTAAAGGAAAAGAACTGGAGAGGATTCGTTCTCGTGTGGGGTGTCTGATTGAAGCACCGGGGCTGTATGGCAACATGAATGCATATACAAACCTGAAAATAAAATGTGAATTGTTTGGTATTCGGAAAAAGGGATACATCGAAGATATCTTAGAGACGGTCGGACTGGAAGGTGTCGGAAAGAAAAAAACGAAACATTTTTCCCTTGGAATGAAGCAGCGTCTCGGAATCGGGCTGGCACTGGTCGGGGAGCCGGATCTCCTGGTCCTTGATGAACCGATCAATGGGCTTGATCCCCAGGGAATTGCAGAGGTGCGTGATACCATACAGAGACTGCGAGATGAACGGAATATGACGATTTTGATATCCAGTCATATTTTAGAGGAATTATCTAAGATTGCAACGGATTATGGAATTATCCATAATGGAAGTCTTCTGCAGGAGCTGACAAGCGAAGAACTGATGAAACGCTGCAGTGAACGGATTGAAATAGAGTTAATCCATCCGGAGCAGGCAGTCCCGATTCTGGACAGAATGGGATTTACCAACTATCAGGTTACAGATAAGAGCCATATCCATATATTTGAACGATTGAATGAAAGCGCCAATGTCAATATGGAACTGGCAAAAGCAGGAATTTTGGTCAATGGAATTTCCATTACCAGTGAAGAACTGGAAACCTATTTCTTGAATCTGACAGGAGGGAATCAAAATGCTTAATATGATAAAAATGGATCTGTACCGGATGGTCCGGACAAAAAGTATGTATGTGGTATGGATTGTGATGGCGGCAGCTATATTCTTCTCCACATCCATGTCGAAACTGGATATTGATACGATGAACAAGGAAGCGGAACAACAGCAGACAGAAAGCATTGCAGAAACAGTGAAACCAGAAACCATCAATATGGGAATGTCCGTATTCCTGCCGACACAGCCGGGAGAAAAAGTAACGGTCTTTGATCAGGTATATGCAAACCTGCAGGCGAAGTTTGTGGCGTTGTTTCTGGTGATTTTTACAGTGCTGTTTTCCAGTGCAGATATAGGAAGCGGTTATATTAAAAATATCGGCGGGCAGGTAAGGAGCCGGAGAAACCTGATCTTTTCCAAAGCTTCCGTGTTGTTTGTGTATACGACTGTTACCATGCTGCTTTATTTCATCATTCAGATTATTGCACAGCAGATGTACTTCGGATATCTGGAGTGGGGGAATGGAAGCGAGTTGCTGAGATACTTTGGTATTCAGATTTTGCTTCATTATGCACTGGTACTAATCAGTATGGCGATTGCGGTGGTTTTGAACAGCAACGTGTTCAGCATGACGATTGTTATCTGCCTGTGTATGAATACCATGATTGTTTTATACGGAGTGATCAATCATTTGATCCAGAAGGCAGGCGTGGAGAATTTCCAGATTTTGAAATATACAGTGACAGGAAAGATTGCACTTTTATCCATGTCACCGACCAATAAGGAATGCCTGACGGCAGTTGTGATTGCGGCGGCGTTCGGAATCGTGGTTACATTACTGACAGGATGGGTATTCAGAAAGAGAGATATCTAAATGATAAAACTAGGGTTCGTGCTATTGATAGCAGTGATACTGGTACAGGGAATGTTATTTTGGAAATACCAGCGGCAGGTGAAAGACATCTGCCGCCAGTTGTCGTTTCTGATGAAGCACGACAGCAACATGCTGATTACCAGAGAAATGGATTTGGGAGGCATTGGTGAGCTGGCAGATGTTTTAAACGAATGGCTGGAACTGAAGCGAAGGGAAAAGAAGGAATACTTGAAGAAAGAGGAGATGATTTCGGATACATATACAAATCTCTCACATGATATCCGTACTCCTTTGACGTCCCTTGACGGATATTTTCAGTTAATGGAAACCTGTGAAGACCAGGAAGAGCAGAGACGGTATATGAAGATCATACAGGAGAGAATCGGCAGCCTGAAAGAAATGCTGGAAGAATTATTTACTTTTACAAAGCTAAAAAACGATTCCTTCCATCTGGAAATGTCATCTTGCTGTATTAACAAGATTTTGAAAGATACCATATTTTCCTATTATGATGAGTGGACGGGTAGAGGAATTGAACCGGAGATACAGATTACAGAGAAATTGCTGTTTATGAACGGAAACGAACAGGGAATCCGGAGAATCCTTCAGAATATCATAAAAAACGGACTGGATCATGGGGAGAAGAAAATCAGTATTTCACTGGAAGAAGTTGAAAACAGCATTCGGATACAGATAAAAAATCAGGTATGTCATGTGGAAAAAATAAATGTAGATCAGGTGTTTGAACGGTTTTATAAAGCGGATGAAGCACGCAGTAAGACTTCCAGTGGCCTCGGCTTATCAATCGCAAAAGAGTTGGTACTCCGTATGGAAGGAAAAATCAGTGCCCGGATAGAAGGGAATGATTTCTGTGTGGAGATTGTGTTTCCAGAATAGAAGGAATCTTCTTGGACAAGAAGAATCTATTATTTGACAAATTATTTCCAATATGTTATATTCATCTCAAGCAAAAAAGGGAGTAGCTGAACGCCTCGAAAGAGGTGGTTTTGTAACCGACAACCGGTATCGAGAGATACCCGTAGCAAATAAGATAGCAAGACTTTTATTGTGGCAGAGGTCATGATAGGAGTCTTTTTTTATTATGAAATATAGAAAATCTGCCGCAATAGGCTGCTAAAAAGAAAGAGAGGATAAACGATGAGTAACGAAATGATGAAACGGGAAATGCAGGAAGCAGTACAGGCAGGGGAGCGGGCACTTCAGAGCCTTTACGCAGCAAGGGATAAGTTGGGAAGTGCGAGAAACTGGGGCATTTTTGATATGCTTGGAGGAGGCTTTATCAGTGACCTTGTGAAGCATTCTAAAATGAATGACGCATCTGCGTTGATGGAACAGGCGAAAAGCGATATTCAGCGTTTTCAGAGAGAATTAAGAGATGTGCAGGTTTCCTTGGATCTGCGCATGGAAATCGGCAGTTTCCTTTCCTTTGCGGATTTCTTTTTGGACGGGCTGGTGGCAGATTACATGGTGCAGAGTAAGATTGCAGATGCAAGAGAACAGGTGGATGATGCCATCAACCGGATAGAAACAATACTTGCTGATGTGAAAAATCGAATGAATGTGGAGGTGTAGCATATGGGATGCCTGGGAAATGTGTTGTGGTTCGTGTTTGGCGGCGCAGTTAGCGGGCTAAGCTGGTGTCTGGCAGGCTGCCTCTGGTGTATTACCGTTGTGGGGATTCCGGTAGGGATGCAGTGCTTTAAATTTGCGGCGCTTAGTTTTTTCCCCTTTGGAAAAGAGGTGCAGTATGGTGGCGGAGCTGGTTCGTTCCTTTTGAATATCATCTGGCTGATCGTATCTGGTCTGCCTCTTGCACTGGAACATCTGGCAATCGGTGTAGCTATGTGTGTAACGATTATCGGTATCCCGTTTGGTTTGCAGCAGTTTAAGCTGGCGAAACTGGCATTGATGCCGTTTGGTGCGGAGGTGTATTAAGATGCGATTATTTGATAAAAGGACGCCGCTTCAGAAAGAGTGGGAAAAGCTGGAAGTACAGGAGCAGAGATTCCTTCAGAAGCGTTCAGAGAAAAGGGAGAACATTCTGAATCAAAAACTGGAGGAAAAGATACCGCCGAAACTTCAGGAAACATTGGATACTGCTTTTGCGAAGGCATTTGCTCTGATTTTCGAGAAAGGAACCAGGGTTATTGAAAAGACGTATCAGCGGGCAAAACTGGAGCAGGACTATCAGGTACGACAGTATACGGCGGATGTAAAGCAGAATTCCAAATCCCTGCGAGCCTTTTCTAAAAAAGCGAGAGATACAGGAACAAAGAATTTACTGCTATCCGGTGTGTCTGGAATCGGGATGGGCGTATTGGGAATCGGTCTGCCGGATATTCCGGTATTTACAGGAATGATTTTAAAGAATATTTACGAGACTGCCCTGCAGTATGGATACAGCTATGAAAGCAGGGAAGAAAAATATTTTATCTTATTATTGATCCGGGGAGCAGTATCCTATGGGGATACACTTTGTGAGATTGACGGGAAAGTAAATGAATTTATCAGAAATGGAATGCTGCCGGAAGAGTATCAGGATAAGGAGCAGATCGAACAAACAGCGGGAGCTTTGTCAAAAGAGCTTCTGTATATGAAGTTCTTACAGGGAATTCCGGTGGTTGGTGCTGTAGGCGGAGCTTATGATGCAGTCTACATGAAACGGATCACAGAGTATGCAGAACTTAAATACCGGCACAGGTATCTGGCGGGGCGGAAAAAGACAGAGAATAAATTGTTGTTTTGATGTGTGTGGAGTATAATGTGTGCATTAGACAGAATCGACCAGAGAAGGAGGTTGTAAGATTATGGAATGGATAGGATTCATTGCATTAGCTGTGTTGCTTTGTTATTCCTCATATCCTGGGAAGGTAAAAAGGCTTGAAGCAGCGGTGAAAAGATTGGAAAGAAAACAACGAGGTGAAAATAATATGTCAAAATTGATAAATGAATTGGTCAATACGGAGTGTAAAATAAAATCAGATGATGCTTTACAGTTGGTGGGAAGTACAGAAATGAAATGTCTGGTGTTGGATACGGATGATGAGTGGATGAAAGTCCGGTTTACTGATAAGAAGAATAATCAGATTACGAAATTACTTAGAATTGAAAATATTGATGAAATCGAAATAGTAAGTATGGAATTGAAATAGGGTGTGGATACGAAACTATGAATTATTTTTTTAGAATTTAGCTTGAAACCAGCCTAAAATCAGCAAGCAAAGAATATTTGCGAAGCGAAAATATCAATGTAAAAAGTCAATTGCTTGTCATAGTAGTAAATTTAGATAAAATGAAATTGCAAGGAGGAGTAAGCTATGCAATTGGGTCAGATGATTGCAAAAATCAGAAAGGAACAAGGGATGACACAGGAAACTTTTGCTAAAAAGTTTGATGTAACAAGACAGACAGTTTCAAATTGGGAGAATGAGAAGAGCTATCCAGATTTGCATACGTTAATAAAAATCAGCGATGAGTTTAATCTATCTCTCGATGTTTTATTGAAAGGAGATACTACTATGGTAAAAGATATTGATAAGAAGATAAAAAAGCATTCTCTGTATAAAGGTGTAATAGTGGTTTTGGTTTTTATGGTTGTTGGTTTATTTGCTTTTATTCAATTCAATAATGGAAGCATGAATGACACTGCAAAAGATTATATGGACAATTATGTAAAAGGTGTAAAAGTTATAGAGATATATGATGCCGCAAATAAGGAATTGCTGGTAAAGTATGATGATAAGCATAATATAGATAAGGTTATTTCTGCTTTAAATATAAAATCATGGAAAGAGACAGAAAAAAGCATAGGTATGAACCCTAAATATACCATAAAATTTTATTGCGATACTACGAACCAAGATGAAGAAAAAGATATAAAAGAAATTACCCTTTATGAAAATGGGGAATATGCTACGATTTTTATTACTTCTCCTGGCGGAGTAAAACAAAACTATAAAACGAGCATTGATATTTCTGAATTGGTTATCTAATAATATTTGTGTAATGAGAATGAAAATCTAATTCTTTCAAGTTTAACTAAGACATTCCCGGAGCCAATGCTCATGTGCGGTAAAGTAACACACAAGAATTTAATAGACAACAGCCCCTCACTATTCCTAAAATTAAGGGAAAATAAATAGATTTCTTAAAATCTGTATGGTAGAATATGATTATGAACAAATCAACAAACAAGAATTGATATGGGAGGATAACAATATGTCAAGATTAGGTATGCTTTATGCACTGAACGAAGAAGATGTAAAAAAACTTCGCTCTGTGCCAGAAGAAGAACGATATGAATATATGTTGGAAGAAATAGAAGAAGCCTTAATCGGAAGTCCGCGCAGTTGTGAATTAGATAAAGCATGGGAGGGTATTCAGTATTGCTTAGGTGGTGGACAATGGAATGAAGATAATTGCATCCCGACTAATATTGTCTTTGGCGGAGAAGTTTTGGTAGAAACGGATGATGAAATTATTACATTGAAGAAAATAATAAAATTATAGGATTTGCATATTGCTATACACTTTTAAGACCTGATGGAAAAACAATGTTTTATTTACACTCAATAGGAATGTTACCTAACTATCAAGACAAAGGTTATGGTTCAAAATTATTATCTTTTATTAAGGAATATTCTAAAGAGATTGGTTGTTCTGAAATGTTTTTAATAACTGATAAAGGTAATCCTAGAGCTTGCCATGTATATGAAAAATTAGGTGGTA